>NZ_JADPIU010000079.1:0-1159 GCF_023073075.1 Bradyrhizobium sp. 61
GGATGCAAGCCTGAAGTAGACCGGGCGCTCTAGCACCCGTCGTCTCCTTCCACGACGGTCGACAGGAAGCTGGAACGAGCCAGATCACATGCAATCGGTTTCGAGAACGAGGTGCCAAACCATCTACTCGTCAACGAACCATCGTTGGTGACCCAGGGGATTGGCGGCAGTTGCGGCAGATAAGATGCATACGGCATCACTTTCGCAAGCGTCACTCTGACCAGATACTTTGCAAGAAAAGCCTCGTTCATTCCGCCGTCCAGTCCGCTATAGATCGGGGCTGCCGGCACGTTGTCATTGAGCAATCGCGCGAATTCGAGTTCGTCGGTACGTTGCTTCTCAAGCGCCCGCCGCGCAATTTTGGAATCCACAACAAACGCGGGGCATTTATCGGTGGGACTGAACACGAGAGGATACGGCGAATTTGGTGGAGCTTGCGCATCGAACACATAGCGTCGATTGCACACGTCCACCTTAGGTTCGAGATGCGTCGTCTCGAAGTGATCGTTGCCGACTTTGAGCATTTTCCAGAAGGAGAGGTTCGGGCTATTTCGATGCTGCGCCAGGTTTGCCGGCGTCAGGCGGAATGGATAAGCCTGGAGCTGAAAGGACGGTCGGCCGCCGAGGGAGTCCCGCGCTAGCGAATAGATCTCGCTTATCTGTTCGTCGGTCATGGCATAGCAACCGCTCGATGAGCAGTCGCCATGGATCATGAGTAAGCTGCCGTCGCGATTGTTTGCCTTGTCGAAGCTGTTGGGAAAGCCGACGTTGATCGCGAGATGGTAATCGGAATTGGGATTCATCAGCTCGGGAGTAATCGTATAGAACCCCTCTGGAGCCTGACGGTCACCCTCCTTCAGTTTCGGCCCGAGATCCCCCGACCACCGACAGATCGGGTACACCTTGAGGATTTTGAAGAGGCCGGTGGTGTCCTGTTTCCAGACTTCGAGCTCCGCCTCTTGCTTGAAGACGCGCACAAGGATAGGCGAGTATTTTGGCATCTTCTTTTGTCGGAGCAGCGAGAGCAACTCGGGTGGTAGCTCCTTTGTAGCCTTGGCCGGCAAGCGGTTGCTGTTTTCACCAAGGCAGGTGGCCGGCGACAACGCCGCGAAAAAAGCTGCAGTCAGCACAAGCGCACGGAGTGCCGTGGCGCCGATCA
>NZ_JADPIU010000024.1:0-1084 GCF_023073075.1 Bradyrhizobium sp. 61
GACCTTTGCCGCGTTTGAAGACCCCATGAAGTCCAAGGGCCTTGGCCGCTGGCTTCTAGGCGATTTGCACCCACCGAAGTAAGGCCCGCCGGCGTGAACCGGCGGGTCAGGCGGCGTGGGACTAACTCGCGCCCTCGTTGTCAGATCTCCTCGGTCTCAGCCTCCGGCTCGCTGCGGTAGCGTCTCGGAGCCCCAGGCGATTGAGGGGGACCGTCCGGGCTAAACGCGCGCGAGCCGCCGGGCTTCCCCAGCGGCTCAAGCGTTGCGTAGCGATGGGTTGCGACGCGCAGCGTCGCGTGGTGGAACGTTGCGATGCGCCGAGGCGCGTCGCGTTGCCTACCGTGATGTCGATAAGTCCTACGCGTCTCATCGACGCTCCCAACATGGTGCCGTCGCGAGGCGACTTCAAGACAGCGCGGCTGCCATAAAACGTGCGCCATCTGTTTGTGATGCCATCACTTTATGATCGTGCCTAAGAAGGCCACAGCTGCCGTAACGAGATGTAACAAATCCATGGAATATAATAGACACGCGCGTCGTTTTTCGATTGCGATGCCTGCCTCGTCCGAGCCGGTCATCCTCATCAGCGCCGACCTATTCAAGGAGTGAAGAGCTTTCGCGGGCATTGAGTACGCCACTATCCTCGAACGAAGGAGAACAACCCGTTTGTCGCAGTCGCCTCATCGACAACAGAAAAATCGCAATCTTCAAAGCCCCGGCATTGTCCGGGGCTTTTGCTTATAGCCATCTCAGTGGCGCTCTCCTCGTCGCAAGAAATGCAAGCCCGATGTCGCCTATTGGCCTAGGCTGTGTGAAAACGCGAAGACGCTCGATCGTGATAGAACAAGTTATTCGTTCGTGACCGCTTTAGGCGCCCGCACAGCAAGCCCAATCAATTTTGAAATCGAATTTGAGAATATCATTCTCGTCGCGCTTCGAGTTTTTGAGTTTTCACACGGCCTGGGCCCGTTTGGGACATGCCAAGCGGCCCGGAAACTGTCCGCTTGTCGAGGGGAGACGGGAAGTGGCTCGCCCGCGGTCAAAATGGCGTATTGACTCCAACCGGACGTTGCGCGCCCCAAGA
>NZ_JADPIU010000092.1:0-1036 GCF_023073075.1 Bradyrhizobium sp. 61
GGTGGATTCACACTCGAAGTGCAACACTCGTGAGAAGGCCTCTGCGGGGGTTCGGAAGTCAAGGCATTTGCGCGGGATGTTGTTGTAGGCGGCGACGAGGCGACGGAATCGAGCGTTGGAGAGCGTAGCGAGGTCGGTTTTGCGGGGAATGAAGCGCCGCATGCGGCCAATTGCATTCTCGATGCCGCCCTTCTGCCAGGGCGAGTGAGGATCGCAGAAGAAGGTCTCGATCGAGAGGCCGTGCAGCGCACGATGACAGGCGAACTCGGTGCCGTTGTCGAAGGTAACGGTCTGGCGCAGGCTGTTCGGCAGGTCTGCAAACAGGCGGACGAGATGACGAGCAACACCGCGGGCGACCTTGCTGACGAGACGAATGCCGAGCAGCAGGCGCGAGGTCCGCTCATGCACGGTCAGCACCGCCTGACCGTATTTTGAGAACATCATCAGGTCCGCTTCCCAATGACCGGGGACCTTGCGATCGGCGGCCTCGATGGGACGTTCTGCCAGCGAAACACGGCCTTCGATGAAGCTTGCGGGGCTACTGCTCTTCTTGCCGCGAAGGCCGCGCTTGCTCTTGCCGCGGGGCAGATAACGGCGCCAGCTGTAGTCTGACGTGCGCCGGAGCTGGGCGTAGATGAAGCGGTAAATGCTCTCGTAGGAGATCACCTTGCGGCCATAGTCGCGGGCGAGCCGGCCTGCGACCTGCTCGGGCGACCAGCCCTGTCCGAGCCGCTCCAGGACCGCGCGGCGCAGGCCGGGCTCCCGGTCGAGGCGAGAGCCCGTCCAGCGCCGCGCTCGTGCCCGTTGCTCGGCATAGCCAGGCTTGTAGCCAACCTGCCTGCCTCGATTACGCTTCAGTTCCCGAGAGATCGTTGATGGCGAGCGATCCAGAGCTGCCGCGATTTGCCGGATCGAGCTGCCATTGGCCGATAGGCGGGCAATCTCGCATCGATCGTCAAGGGATAGCTGCTCGTAACTCCGCCCCATGGCAACACCTCCTCGAGGAAGTGTTGCACTTCGTTTGTGAACTCAGGGG
>NZ_JADPIU010000103.1:0-203820 GCF_023073075.1 Bradyrhizobium sp. 61
GCGACGGCACCAGTGGCGGGAACGGCGGCGGCGGCGGCATGGGCGGGGCGGTGTTCGTGGTCAAGGGCGGCTCGCTCACCATCAACGGCAACGGCTCGACCTCGGGCGGCAGCGTAGCCGGCGGCACCGGCTCCAACGGCGGCGGTGCGGGCTCGGCCTTAGGCACGGGCTTCTTTGTGCAGGGCTCGACGCTGACCTTCGGTGGCAGCGGCAGCTACACGGTGTCGGACGCCATCGCCGATCAGAACGGTTCCGGCGGCTCCGCGGCCTCGGACGGCCTCGGCGGCACCGGTGGATCGAGCGCCATTACCAAGAGCGGCATCGGCACGCTCAGCTTTTCTGGCGCCAACACTTATACTGGAGCTACGACGATCAATGCCGGCACGCTAAGGGGCGCTGCGGCGAACACATTCAGCGCTACGAGTGCGACGACAATCAACACCGGCGGCACGCTCGATCTCGGTTTGCTGGGACAAACGATCAATATCGTTTCGCTATCGGGCGGCACGTTGGCGAACGGCGCGTTGACCGGCGCAGTGACCTCAAGCGGCGGCACGCTGAACAGCCTCGGCGGCGGCATGACGCTGACGGTGAATAGCGGCGCGACCAATGTGACGGGCACCAACACCTTCACAGGCGCGACCACGGTCAACGGCGGCCTGCTCACGGTCAACGGCACGAGCACGGCCAGCGCGGTGACGGTGAATGCCGGCGGCACGCTCGGCGGCAACGGCACGGTCGGCAACACGACCATCAATGGCGGCACGCTGGCGCCCGGCAATTCGATCGGCACGTTGACCGTGCAGGGCAATCTCGTGTTGACGGCCGCATCGAGCTACATGGTCGAGGTGTCGCCTTCGGCGGCCGACCGCACCAACGTCACCGGCGTGGCGACGTTCGGCGGCGCCACCGTCAAAGCATCTTTCGCAGCCGGGGCCTATGTCGCAAAGCAATACACCATCCTCAACGCCACCGGCGGTATCGGCACCAGCACGTTCGGCTCGATCGTCAACACCAACTTGCCGGGTGGATTCGCGTCGAGCCTGAGCTATGACGCCAACAATGCGTATCTCAATCTCGTTCTCAGTTTCGTGCCGCCGCCCGGGACGGGTCTCAACAACAACCAACGGAACATCGCCGACCCGATCGTCAATTTCTTCAACTCCAACGGCGGTATTCCGCTGGCGTTCGGCGGGCTGACGCCGGCGGGACTGACCCAGATCTCGGGCGAGACCGCGACCGGCTCGCAGCAGACGACCTTCAACGCGATGAACCAGTTCATGGGATTGCTGACCGATCCCTTCATCGACGGTCGCGGCGATGGCGTTTCAGCGGGATCATCGGCGGGCGCATCGGCCTACGCCTCACCGGACATGCCACGCTCCGGTGCGGCGCGGGACGCCCATGCGATGTTCACTAAGGCGGTCGTCATGGCCGATCCGTTCGCGCAGCGCTGGAGCGTGTGGGCGGCGGGCTATGGCGGCTCGCAGACCACCGACGGCAACACGACACTCGGCTCCAACAACACGACTAGCCGCATCGCAGGCACCGCGGTCGGCGCCGATTACCGTATCTCGCCGAATACGCTGGCAGGCTTTGCGCTGGCCGGCGGTGGTACGAACTTCAGCGTCGTCAATAGCGGCTCTGGCCGATCTGATCTGTTCCAGGCCGGCGCCTTCATCCGGCACAATGCCGGTGCGGCGTATCTCTCCGGCGCACTGGCCTATGGCTGGCAGGACATCACCACCAACCGCACCGTGACGGTGGCCGGCATCGACCAGTTGCGCGCGCAGTTCAACGCCAATGCGTGGTCCGGTCGCGTCGAAGGCGGCTATCGTTTTGTCAGCCCATGGATGGGCGGGGTGGGCATCACGCCTTATGCCGCAGGACAGTTCACCACCTTCGACCTGCCTGCCTATGCCGAGCAGGCGGTAACCGGCGTCAATACCTTTGCGCTCGCCTACGCCTCGAAGAGTGTCACTGATACGCGCAGCGAGCTCGGCCTTCGCAGCGACAAATCATATGCGATGGCGGACGGAATCTTCACGCTGCGAGGGCGCCTGGCATGGGCGCATGATTTCAACCCCGGCCGCAATATCGGTGCGACGTTCCAGACATTGCCGGGCGCATCCTTTGTCGTTGGCGGCGCCGCGCAAGCCAGCGACTCCGCGCTCGTCACCGCCTCCGTCGAGAAGAAATGGCTGAACGGCTGGTCCGCCGCCGCCACCTTCGAAGGCGAGTTCTCCGACGTCACCACCAGCTACGCCGGCAAGGGCGTGGTGCGGTATTCCTGGTAAGTTGACGATTTCCGGTTTTGGCCCTTCGCATCATTTCGCTGTGCTGCGGAATTTGGTAGCTATCGGGGGCATAGCGGACTCTGGCAAGCCGACCGATCGGCTGATTTATGGGATCACGGCCTAGGTAGCCCGCGATTCTTTTCTGATTTTGTGGGCTTATTGAATTGCTGGACGGACTCTACAAGGTTGAATACGGCGTCAACGATGCGTTCGGCCGCAGCATCATGTGCCTGCATGACGGTAAGATGCTGGGCGGCAATTCGGCCTTCGCGCACCTTGGAACCTATGTCGAGCGCAACGGCGAGATCGTCGCCGAGGTGATCACCGAACGGCACAATGAGGATCCCAATCACAAGCCGCTGATGGGAGCCGATATCGCCTCGATCGGTGCGCGCGGGCGGCTGCACGGTAACCAGATCCGTCTCGAGGGTGGCGCGGACACCATGCCGGGCGCCAAATTCTGGGCCAATCTCACCCGGCTCGACGACGAGGGGTTGCCTCCGAGTGGTGCGGTCGGTCCGGGCGGCATCGCCAACGGACTCTATGGGATGAGCCTGTGCGCGCTTGACGGTGTCGATGCCGGATTATCGGGCGTGATGCTCCTGATCGACGGCCGCATCCTCGGCGGCGATGCGTTCTTCTACTATCTCGGCTCCTATTCCTCGGCGGACGGCCGCTGGAAGGGCGAGATGCTGAACCAGGAGCACACGCCGGCGAAGGGCGAAAACCCCGTGTTTGGCGGCTATGAGGTCGGGATCGGCTTCTCCGGAACCTGCACGGCGGATAGCGGTGAGCTCGAAGGCATCGCGCTCGCCGGCAAGCGCAGCCTGCGCCTTGCAGCCTCGCTCAAGCTGATGCGGCGGGCCTAGGACGTATCCTCATCGAAGCCGCGTCGGCTTATGCCAAAAAGTGACATCGAAGTGGTCTGGGACGAATGTCGTCCTTGGGCCAGAGGCGGGAAGGCCAGTTCTTCTACCTCTCGCGCTTCATTTCATCGCAACATCGCGGTCGATGTCTTGCAGGTGCACGAAAGTTGCCCAAGCCTTTCGATATTCGCTGTCTGTGGGATCGATCGCAAGCAAGGCGCGACACGCCTCTTTGATTTCGTCCGACGAGGGACGCATCGCGACGTTTCCGGACGACTTGGCTTGGTTCCAGCGCTCCTCGACGCCCTTTGCGAAGGCGAGTGCCTCGGAGGGGCTCCGTTTCCGGGTTGACCTCGCCAAAGGGTGATCCGGAGGGAATTTGGGCCATGCGACGGGAGGCTGATCGGCTCGCCACTCACTCTCCTTGCCGGTCCCACGCTCTCCCGGCAAATTTGCCTGGGCTCCATTGGCCGATTGAGGCGGGACAGTCCGTGCGCCCAGCTCGCGGAGCTGCTGCTCCATGGTCCCGCCGGACGCCGTTGCGCCTGCCGCAGGTGCACGCGTCGTCAGACCTGACACAGTTGAGGTGCCGGCCTGCGGAGCAACCTTCTGAACGGTTTGCGCAACGGACAGCATGCCAGGCGAAAGAGCAGGCTTCTGCTGCGCGACCTTGTCATTTTCAGTGGGGCAAGGCCGAAATCCCGAGCGCAGCTGCGTGATCCGGCCGTCGTCGTCGATGCGGGCAAAGTCAACGGCCACAGTGTAGACGAAAGCGGCATCGATGGATTGGCCGGATTTGTCTCTGGCGTTGACGGCGCCGCAGACATATCGCGCCGCGTCGGCCTCGACTGAACGCAATGCGCTGAATTTGGCCGAGTCCGGATCGATCAGCACGTGCCGAACTGCTGCGCGAGCTTTCATGTGCTCGTTAGAGAAGATGCTGAGCACGACATCCGGATTGAACATGTCGGGCTGGTAGTACCACTTGTACTCCACAGCAAGGAATGCTGCGCCAAAGGCCGTCGCGATCAGGAAAGCAGATGCATTCATGGATTTGGTCGGGTAATGGAACCCGGTATGGTTGTTGTTATCTTCTTGAACTATTTACGATAGAATCTACTAGCAATCCGTAAATTGGTTGCTCCCGCGATTTTCAACAACCGGTGGAAGAGCCACAGCTGGTTTTGCTCAAGGGGGCAGTTGCCGGTGCGGGAAACACACTGAGCAAAGTCAACCAAGGGGGCACAGGCTGACGCCTGACGGGTGGCAGCGGCAGGTCCGCTGTGGGCCATAACCGGACATCAACCAGCGAAGGACCGTGGGTCTCACAGCACTGGCGTACACTGCATGTCTGCTCCGACGATGAGCGGCCCGTTGTAGGCAGTTCGCAAATCAGCGATGGCCGCATCGAGTTCAAACAGACCGAAATGACTGACGATGAGCTGCTTGACCGCAGCCTCTTGGGCAACGCGTCCGACGACTGCCGGTGTTGCGTGCAAGGGAACATTCGCACCGGGCGCGATCGCAAGATGCATGATCAGGAGGTTCGCGCCCTTTGCGAATTCGACGAAGCCTGGATCGGTGCCGTTTTGGTCGGAGCTAAACACGATCGACACATTTCCGGTCTGCACGCGATAGGCCAAGGTTGGCATATTTCCATGCGGGATTTTCCGTGCCGTGACTGTCGTTCCCTCGCGCTGCAAAACCACGGATGGATCGCTTTTGACAGCGTCAATCACTCCGACATCAAGTCGAACGCTACCCGCCACAACGCGCCCCATATCGGGCCGCACGCCGCTGCCCCCGTATGAGCCGCCTAACGCCGATCCGAGCACTGGAAATGCGCCAGTCTTCTCGTCAAAAAGCCTGTTGAGGAAAATCGCAAAGTCAGGGGCCGCATCGTTGCCTGTAGGACCGAAAACCTTGAGAGGTTCCTTGCGGACCTCGTGGCTCAGCCAAAGGAACGCTGGCAAGTCGGAAACGTGATCTGGATGAAGATGGCTTATTCCGACCATCCACAAGTCTTCGAGTTTGGCTTGCGATTCACCAAAGCGGTGTTGAGCACCACCGCCCATGTCGATGAGTATTCTTGCGCGCCCCTCGATCCAGACCAGATAACTCGTCGATGCCCGAGTGGGATTCATTCTGGGGCCACCAGAACCGAGGATTTGCACGTCGAGCGGCGTTGTACCGCAACTCTGTCCGAAAGCGCTCAAACTGCTCAGTGACGCACAGAAAATTCCCAGCAAGAAAATAACCGGAAGCCGAACCATGAAGACACCCATGTGGTTCAAACAGAGTCTATCAAAATCGGTCTTGCAAATTTCACGACAGGGCATTTTGCCAGCAGCTAAGCTAGTCAACGGGGGTAACTGCGGCAAGTCATGATCGCTAGGGATCGACGTCTGCTCCGGGTCACAAGTCGACATCTGAGCAAAGACTACAAAGCGTCCGCTTTGGGCCATTAGCGGAAGTTGCGCTTATTCGATCACCGCGTTGCCAAGGCGAGTACCTTGGCCGAGATGGTCATTCGGGCAGCCCTGCTTGCCGCAATCCTTCCTCATATCGCGCGACGTCCTCAGCACGTCGATAAGGGCCAAGCACATCTTTGAGATTGGAAAGGCGCAGCGTGGGGCTCAGTTCTCGCAGCCGAGCCACGGCCTTGTGTGCTTGCTCCGGCCGACCGGCCATTGCGTTGCTTGCGGCGGTGATCCGTAATCCAGGCCGATAGTCCGGGCTGCACTGCAATGCCATTGCCGCCCATGATGCCGCTTCGTCATAGCGGTCCAAAAAGAAATGTGCATACGCGGTCCCGGCTCGCATGCCCATCAGCCACGGATCAAGTGGGCTCAGGCGAATGGCTCGTGCGAAGCGCTCGATCGCCGATTCCGGCTCGCCGAGCCAGAGTTTTACCCAGCCGCCGAAATTCCATGCCTCAGCCAGATTGGAGTTAAGCGCGATCGCGCGATCAACTAAGCCGGCACCTACCCCGAGATCCCCAACAACAAACGCTAACGCATTCCCGCCAGCGGAGAGCGCGTTCGCGTCATCCTTGCCCAACTCAACTGCCCGTTGGGTGAGCTTCTTCACTTCGGCAATCGCGTTCGCCGTGTCCGGAATCCAGCCATTGATCCTGGCAATGAGGTAGCAAAAGGCTGCGCGACCGTAGGCGGTGGCAAATTCCGGGTCGAGCTCGATCGCGCGGTTGAACAGACGCAATGCCTCGTCGTTCGCTTGCCGGTTACCAAACTGATGAAGCCGGGCCAGACCGCGCAAATAGTGGGCATAGGCGTCGAGACTAGCGGTCGGCTTGCGTTTGGCGCGCTCGATCTCAGCTTTCTCCACCGCAGGCGCGATCGCCCCGACAACGCTTTCAGTCACCTGGTCCTGCAAATCGAAGATGTCGCCGAGCTCGCCATCAAACCGATCGGCCCAAATATGTGCTCCAGTAGCGGTATCGACGAGTTGTCCCGTAATGCGCACTCGGTTTGCCGCCTTGCGAACGCTCCCTTCCAACACGTAGCGCACCCCAAGCTCGCGCCCCACCTGCTTCACGTCGACAGCGCGCGCCTTGTAGGTGAAGCTGGAGTTTCGGGCGATGACAAATGGCGCCTTGAAACGGGACAGCGCCGTGATGATGTCCTCGGCCATTCCATCGGCAAAGTATTCCTGTTCGACATCGCCAGACATATTCTGAAACGGAAGCACCGCAATGGAAGGCCTGTCGGGCAGCGGAGGCGGACTCCCGGCCTCGGCAGCAAAAACTGGCGCAGCCTCTCGCGTTTCCGTCGGCGCATCGACCTCAAAGGCCCTGATTGGCTCCTGAATGTTCTTTACATGTTGAACGCCAAGATCCGTACCTGGGTCTGTGACCGAGGCTCGCGCGGGCAATTCTTCCTCGGTGATCTCGCCAACAAACCGGAAGCCTCTGCGAGAAACCGTCCGGATCAGGCGTTGCTCCTTGCCGGTATCCCCGATTGCCTTGCGCACGGCATTGACGTGGCTGGTCAGGGTGGATTCGGACACGATCCGTCCTTCCCACACCGCCTTCAGAAGATCGTCCCTTGTCACGACCTGTTCCCGGTTTCGGACCAGGAAGAGCAGCAGGTCGAACACCTTCGGTCCGATGGGGATGAGCTCGGAGCCTCGCTTGAGCTCGCGCCGGTTGGCATCGAGACAATAATCTTCGAATAGAAACGACACTTGTGATCCTTCCTGGACAAGAAGCCAAGGAAAACTCGATCGCAATTCAGGCCGGCTGCAAGGTCTTTTCCGTTCGAAACAGTACACATTTTCTCACCCTTCGGGAACGAGGGTTCGAGAAATGGCTGGCCCGCCTGCACTCGACGCGCACTGACGTTCGCAATCAACGCAACAAACCTGGCCGAGCCGAGGCACGGCTTACCACCTGCATCGCCTCCCGAGTGCGAGGATACGTTCATGAACAAGCATATCTTGCGCGCTTCCCTGGAGGACGCGTCAGTTGCGCCTGAGGCGTGCCAAGTCACTCCGGCTCATGCCGAGCGCCCTCCCGCCGGTGCAGAAATGGCGCGGGTGCTCGGGACCACGCCATTTCAAATGGCTTTGGATTCCTCCGGCGCCGGAATCGCCCACTGGAAGCATGACCCGCTGCACGACGTCGTCGCGCCCATGAGCCATCACGTCATCATGGCTTACAACGGCACGGTGCAGCGCATGGAGCGGCGGATGGGAAGCGTGGTTGCGATCGGTACGTTTCGTCCCGGAGTCGTGATCATCATCCCCGAAGGATCGAGCTCCCGGTGGGATATTCCGAAACCTGTCGATGTCATCCAACTCTATCTTCCGCACGCCACGCTCGAGCGGGTTGCAGGCGAGGTCGACAGCGCCACCTCGACCGATCTGCTGGAGCGAACGGCGCATCCCGACCCCATTACATCCCGATTGCTCCTGACCGCGACCGACGCCGTGGTGGGCAATGTAGTCGTGGATACACTGTTCAGGCATCAGCTGATGGACCTCTTGGCCACGCGCCTGCTGGCGGCGCATGTCGGCGCGCCGTCCACGTTCCAGCCGACGCGGGGCGGCCTCTCACCGGTCGTATTGCGCCGCGCCATCGAGCGCCTGCACTCGGACATCGACGCTGACGTATCGCTCGCGGCGCTCGCTTCTGATGCCGGTCTTTCGCGATTCCACTTCTGCCGCGCCTTCAAGGAAAGCACCGGGCTTTCCCCACATGCCTGGCGGCGCCAGCAACGGCTCGAGGAGGCCAAAAACATGCTGCGCGGCACCGACGCGTCGGTCATCTCGATCGCGGTCGCGCTCGGCTATTCTTCCCAGACCGCGTTCGCCGCCGCCTTCAGGAAGCTGACCGGGGACACCCCGAGCAATTGGCGACGGCGTGCACGTTGACAGCATCGCCTATGCGGGGAACAGCGTCATTGCGAGAAAGGCTCCCGGATGCAGGCGGGCAAAAGAAGGTCCCATGACCGCTATGGGTCACAAGCCGACGCCTGACGGGCGGTAGCGGCAAGTCCGCTATATGGGACATTGGCGGACGTCACGCCTTGCCGCTCGGACAGCGCGCTTCGGCTGGAAGCGGACAGCGAGACGGCAGGCAGCGGGCGCGAAGCGTCGCGTCGGGATGAATTACAGGAAGCTGGCGTCTGGCGGGGTGGAATCCGGGCCCGGCCGGGCTTCCCCTGGCGGCCCGTATGGCCTATGACGCTGCAACGCAACATTCCCCCCAAAAAGACCCCATGATCCGCCTCGACAACGTCAGCAAGCAAGCCGGCCACCAGATCCTGTTCATCGAAGCTTCCGCCGCCCTCAACAAGGGCGAGAAGATCGGCCTCGTCGGCCCGAACGGCGCGGGAAAGACCACGCTGTTCCGGATGATCGCCGGCGAGGAACTGCCCGATGAAGGGCAGGTTTCGACCGATCGCGGCATTACCATCGGCTATTTCAACCAGGACGTCGGCGAGATGAGCGGCCGCAGCGCCGTGGCCGAGGTGATGGATGGCGCAGGTCCCGTGAGCGAGGTCGCAGCCGCGTTGCGCGAGCTCGAGGCCGCGATGGCCGACCCCGACAAGGCCGACCAGATGGACGAGATCATCGCGCGGTATGGCGAGGTGCAGCACGCGTTCGAGGAGCTCGACGGCTACGCGCTCGACGGCCGCGCGCGCGAGGCGCTGTCCGGCCTCGGCTTCAGCCAGGAGATGATGGACGGCGATGTCGGCAAGCTTTCCGGCGGCTGGAAGATGCGCGTGGCGCTGGCGCGTATTCTCTTGATGCGCCCCGACGTCATGCTGCTCGACGAGCCGAGCAACCATCTCGATCTCGAAAGCCTGATCTGGCTGGAAAAATTCCTGCACGATTTCGAAGGCACGCTGCTGATGACCTCGCATGATCGCGAGTTCATCAACCGCGTGATCTCCAAGGTGATCGAGATCGATTCCGGCTCGCTCACGACCTATACCGGCGACTACGAGTTCTACGAGCAGCAGCGGGCGCAGAACGAGAAGCAGCAGCAGGCGCAGTTCGAACGCCAGCAGGCCATGCTCGCCAAGGAGATCAAGTTCATCGAGCGCTTCAAGGCGCGGGCGTCTCATGCGGCCCAGGTGCAGAGCCGGGTGAAGAAGCTCGACAAGATCGAGCGGGTGGAGCCGCCGCGCCGCCGCCAGACCGTGGCATTCGATTTTCCGCCGGCGCCACGCTCGGGCGAGGACGTCGTGGCGCTCAAGAACGTCCACAAGGGTTACGGCAGCAAGCGCATCTATGACGGCCTCGATTTCATGATCCGCCGCAGGGAGCGCTGGTGCGTGATGGGCGTCAACGGCGCCGGCAAGTCGACGCTGCTCAAGCTCATTGCCGGTGCGAGCGAGCCGGACGAGGGCACGGTGGCAGTCGGCGGCAGCGTCAAGATGGGCTATTTCGCTCAACACGCGATGGATCTGCTCGACGGTGAGCGCACCGTGTTTCAGTCGCTCGAAGACCAGTTTCCGACCGCAGGGCAGGGGTCGTTGCGCGCGCTCGCCGGCTGCTTCGGCTTCTCCGGCGACGACGTCGAGAAGCGCTGCCGCGTGCTGTCGGGCGGCGAGAAGGCGCGCCTGGTGATGGCCAAGATGCTGTTCGACCCGCCGAACTTCCTGGTGCTGGACGAGCCGACCAACCATCTCGACCTCGCCACCAAGGAGATGCTGATCACGGCGCTGGCGGATTTCGAGGGCACCATGCTGTTCGTCTCGCATGACCGCCACTTCCTGGCGACGCTGTCGAACCGCGTGCTGGAACTGACGCCGGAAGGCATCCACCAGTTCGGTGGCGGCTACACGGAATATGTCGCGCGCACCGGGCAGGAAGCGCCGGGGTTGCGGTCTTAATTGGAAGCCGTAGCCCGGATGGAGCGAAGGACCATCCGGGATTCGTTCCACGCGAGCGGTCGCGTGATGCAGTTGCTCCGGCCTCGGATTGCGCTTCGCTCCATCCGGGCTGCAACCAAATCGAGAGACTCGCAATGAACTAGCGGGATGGGCGGCGGTACAGCACCCATCCGTTGTGGTCCTCAATCGCTATCGCAAAATCTCGCGCAGCACCTCGCCATCGACCTGGTGCGGCCGGACGCCCAGGATCTGCATGATGGTCGGCGCGACGTCGAGATTGTGCATGCGCCGGATCGTGGCGTTGTTGCGGATCTGCGGGCCGGCGGCGATGAAGGTCGCGCTCATCACCGGCAGCTTGGGATCGTGGCCGTGGGCACCGTAGAAGTTTGGCATCGACAGCGTGGTCGTCGCCGCATTGAACGGAGCATCGCCGAGCCGGGCGACGCCGGGGCTCTGGATGCCGTCGAAATTGTACCCCGGGGCCATCAGCGCGAATACGTCGCCAAAGTCCTGACCGATTGTCTTGCTGGTGCACTGTCCGAGCCCGGCCTCGCATTGTAGCGGGCGGGTCTCGACCACCGTGAACAGCCGCCCGTCCTCGAGCGAAGCGTTGAATTTGGGGTTGGGATCGACGGCATTCCTCACGGCCTCGGTGATCTGCGTCACCAGCGACTTGTAGGTGGCAGGATCGACGGTGCCACCCTGTTCGCGCTGTTGCAGGTTGACGTAGATGTTGGCCGCCGGACCGGAGGTGCGGATCGCCACCTTGGTGGTGTCGATGCCGGCGTTCTTCAGGATATTGGCCATGCTGACCGAGGTATGGAACGGCGCAAAGCCGTGGTCCGACACGACGATGACGTTGCTGTCCGGCCCTGCGGCATCGGCGATCCGCTTCACCGCCTTGTCCGCGGTCTGATAGGCGAAGCGAATGTAGGACTTGTAGCGGGCGACCTTGGCTGCGTCCTGGTTGGCCCCGATCGAGTTCGGGTCCTTCGGGTTGGTGCCCTGGCGCGGGTCGGTGAGCAGGAACTGATGTTCGGAGCCGTCGGGCTGCTCAATATAGATCATCACGAGATCGGCGTCGGGATTGTTCAGGATGGCGCGCTCGCCGATATCGGCCTGATAGCGCACGAAGGTCTTGACCATGTCCTCGAACATCGCCTCGATCTCGATGTCCGGGAAATTGGTGAAGCCCGGGCTCAGCCGCTCCGGAATGCGGAAGTCGGCCTGCGGACGCCAGAAGCCGATAGTGTTGTTGATGTCGTCGACGTCGGTCAGGACCGGTGCGTTGCGCGGAATGAAGTTGGCGCCGTAACGGGCGAAGCGCACCACCGAGAGATCGGGCGCGAGCTGCGAGACGAAGTAGGCCGCACCGACCTTGGCGCCGCTGCCGTCGAAGAAGAACGGCGCGTTCTCGCCACCGAACTTCGCATAGGCCGGTCCGGTCGCCGGGGGCTTGAACGGTCCAGCCGTAATGCCGCGCGTGGCGTCGAAGAATACAAGCGTGTCGTAGTTCACCCTGCTGTCATTGGTGGTGTCGAGCGCCGCTACCCGGATCGCGTATTTAATGTCCTGGGTAGCCGCGTTGGTGCAGGTTGCGGTCGGAGCGGATGCGCATGAGAACGTCTCGATCGGCGCGGAGGTTGCCAGCACCGGGCTGAACGAGAAGCGGCCAGCCGCCTGGAGGGCCGTGGCCACGGCCGGATCGGCGGCGAAGTCCGCCGATGTGAGCGAAAAGCCCTGGGCGCCGATGCCGCCGAATGCGCCGAACGGCACGGTGTAGTCGGTGATGCGGATCGGCTGGGCCGGTTGCACCACCGTGCCGTTGATCGAGATGTCGGCGCCGTCGCCGCCCGGCCACGTCGCAGTGACGACTTTCCTGCCCTGCTGGCGCAGTTGCACCCACAGCGGCAATGCCGTCGGACGCGGCGAGGGCCCGAGCGGGCTCTCGCGATAGCCGCCGATCGGCGCGGCGAAACCGCTGAGGCTCGACGTAGCCGGCCCGACGATCGCCTGGAAGGTGTTCGAGGGAATGTCGTTGTGGACGGCGGTCGAGCCGGTGGCGATCTCGATATGCGAGACGGCGGTAAGTGACGGCGACGCCGTGATGTTTTGCTGCGCCACCGCGCCATGGCGGCTCAGCCGCGCCAGAGCGCCGTCGCGCGGCAGTACGCCTTCGTCGATGAATTGCTGGATGAAATCGGGCTTTGCACCGTCGAGCGAGATGACGACTACCGGCGGCGAGCGGTGTCCGTGATGATGGTCGCGATCGTGGTCGCGATCCCTGGAATTGTCGAAGCCGCGGTCGCGGCCGTTGTCGTCCTGATCGGCGTGCGCCGGAATTGCGGTGCCGGCCAGCGATGCGGCGAGCGATATCGACGAGATCAGGGAGAAGAGCGCTTTCATGTCCACGTGGTGCCCCATGTTTCTTGCTGCGCAACCTGCGGGTTTGACCTGGAATGACGCGGGGATTATCGAGCGTGGCCCACGACGCGCGTGTGACGCCTCGGCGACGTGTGTGCGTCGTTGAGATAACGCGGCGTGGCTGTGGTCACGTCACACCGAAATCAAGGTCCCGGCCGCACAGGCATGCGCAAGCCTCGCGCAACCCTCACGGGCGATGGTCCGCTGCAGAGCGAAGGTCGCGGAACAGGGCATGATCACCAAACTGAAAGAGATTTCCACGGCGCCTCTGCCGTGCAAGATCTGCAGCGCAGAGGCCGCACTGTTCGGCGTGGTCGACTTCGCCAAACATTGCAATGAAGCGCGCGGCAGGCGGCTGCCGCTGTTGGGGAAGCCGGTCTATTACCACCGCTGCCAAGGCTGCGGGTTCCTGTTCACCGATGCATTCGACGACTGGAGCGAGGCGAACTTCAAGACCGAGATCTACAACGACGATTACATCGAGGTCGATCCCGACTACAGGGAGGCCCGGCCGGCAAGCTGCGCAAAACTGGTGCAGGATCTGTTTGGAGCGAGCAAGGCCGAGTTGCGCGTGCTTGACTATGGCGGCGGTGGCGGCCTGCTGAGCACGACGTTGCGCAGCTCCGGATTCCTGGAGGCGCAGACCTTCGATCCCTTCGTGGCCGATTTCTCGCGGCCGCCGCAGGGGAAATTCGATATCGTCACCTGCTTCGAGACGCTGGAGCACATGCCCGATCCGACGGCCGGCATCGCCGCCATCGTCTCGAGCACAAAGGAGACCGGACTCGTGCTGTTCTCCACGCTGCTGCAGCCGCCTGATTTCGAGGCGCACGGCGTCAATTGGTGGTATGTTGGCCCGCGCAACGGTCACGTCTCGATCTTCAGCCGTGCAGCGCTTGTCCGTGCCTGGCAGAACCACGGCTATCTGACTGCCTCCTTCAACGACAATCTGCACATGGCCTTCCGCTCGCTGCCCGGGTTTGCCCAGCATCTGCTGAAGCAGGCCTGAGCGGCGGCCGGCGCGTCTTGAACGCGGTGGTCTTGCCCGCTAGGTTCCCTCCCAAAAAGGGAGCGAACAACCATGAAGCAACTGCGGATCGGCGACATCACCATCGATGCGGTGATCGAGCGGGAAGGGCCGTGGCGGCGGCCGCAGGATTTCTTCCCGGCCTATGATGAGGGCGTGTTCGCCCGTCATCTGCCGACGATGGAGCCGGAGGTATTCGATGCCGCGCGCGGCATGATGGTCATCACCTACCAGACGTTTGTCGTGCGCACGCCGCGCTACACCATCCTCGTCGACACCTGCACCGGCGAGGACAAGGGTCATCCGCCGCCGTTCGACTTTCCCGGCAAGGAGCGCTGGCGCAACGAATTGTTCGCGCTCGGCATCTCTTTCGAGCAGATCGACTACGTCTTCTGCACGCATCTGCACATCGACCACACCGGCTGGAATACGACCTTGCGCGACGGCCGCTGGGTGCCGACGTTTCCGAATGCAAAGTACGTCTTTCACAAGGGCGAGTACGCTGCCTGGGAGGCGGAGAATGCCAAAGGTAACAATCCGCCCGGCACCGTCTTCCGCGACAACTGCCTGCCGATCGTCGAGGCCGGGCAGGCGCTGCTGGTGGACGACGACTACGCGCTCGATGACACGGTCACGCTGACGCCGACGCCGGGGCATTCACCGTGTCATTGCTGCGTGAACATCTTTTCGAGGGGAAGCCGCGCGGTGGTCGCGGGCGATCTCATGCATCATCAGATCCAGTGCCGCGAGCCGGACTGGTCGGCGAAGCCGGATTGGGATGCCAGGCAGTCGGCGGTCTCGCGGCGAAAGTTCTTTGCCTCCGTTGCGGACACCGACACGCTGATCCTGCCGATCCATTTTCCGGCGCCGACGGTCGGGCTGATCAAGCCGCTGGATGGGGCGTTCGACTATCGGTTCAAGCGGGACTAGGCCGTGTACGCCCAAATCAGTCCTTTCCCGCCGTTTTGATCACGGCCCGGCCGCCGTCGATATATGAAATGGGCGGCCATTATCGAACGATTTCAAGCGTGACATTGACCACGCCGATCTTGATCATTCCAAGGGCTTGGGCCGCACCCGATGTAACGTCGATGATGCGTCCATGAACAAATGGACCACGGTCATTGACTCTCACGATCACGGACTTTTTGTTCAAGACATTGGTCACGCGCAGGCGCGTTCCGAAAGGCAAGGACGGATGCGCCGCATGCAGCGCATGCTTGTTGAACCTCTCGCCGCTCGCGGTCATCCGATCTTCCGAGTAGAAACTCGCAAGCCCAAACAGTGGGGTTTCCCTTCTAGGACGTTTTTTATGAAATCCGTGCTGATGGTTGCTCTTCCGATGCGTTGCTCGCCGAATGTCGCCGTGAGCTTTCGGGCCTTGCGCTGCTGCGCGCTGACGCCGTCGCGGTGATTTCGTGGCAAGCGAGGGGAGGTCGTTGGCACTTGGCGAACCGTTTGCGTCGCGGGTATGGTCATGCACTTCCCGCGGCGTTGCGCCAGGGACAATCGCCGACTTCGTTATTCGACTGAACTTCGCATGCGCAGATTCAATTCCACCATCGAATGCGATGCATGATGCAGCAATCGCGGTAGCAGCAAGCAGTGCAGGTTGACCGCTCCATCGTTTCATGATGGCCCCCCCAGCGCCTCAGCTGGTTGGACTAGTTCGGTTCCAGGAATTGCCGGCTTTGACATATGTCAACGTTACCGTGGAAGGCAGCGGAGTTGCCACTTCGGTCAGCGCCCAGCCGACGCGCAACGAGAGTTTGCCCAACTGTCCGCACATCGCCGCAAGGAAAAGCCGCTGGCCTTGGGGAAGCCAGCGGCTCTGGTAGGGGCATCGTGCATAGTGGGTGCTACGCAAACTCTCAATCCAGGCCAAGGTACGCGTCTGATTCAGATCAAGCCTGGACAATCCGTCATTCGACGGGTCCGTCATCCAGCAACCAATGGTGCAGGGCGCGTAGAGGTGGGCCGTGCGGCCCACCGAGATCAGATGCCAAGCGCGCTGGAGATTTCGCCGAGGGTTGCTTTCTCGGCGTCGCTGACCTGAACGCCCCCACCGAACCACCCTCCGCCTTCCGATGCAGCCTCAGCCGTCTTTTGACTAATCTGACGCAGCCAGCCCTTGAAAGCCGCGGCATCATCCGGAGCTTTCGCAGCAAGCAGCGCCGTGACTTCATGCAACGATGCGATTGTCTTGGTCTTGATCTCGGCCGGCGTGCTCTTGCCGAGCTCTGCCTTCAACCCGTCATGAGCCGCGGCCCGGCCGTCGCTCGTCTGGAAGTCGGCGACCACAGCCTTTACCAAGGGGTTGGCATTGGGATCGGTGGCCGCCTGGGCGAGCGCGGTGCCGCCAGCAAATGATTCCTTCAGAAGGCCAAACAATCCGCTCGGTTCGGCAGCCGTAATGGCCATTCCAGCATTCATCGGGCTTCTCAGGAGGAGCGCCCATTCATCCTTGGTGAAATTGGTCTTGTCGGCCATGGAGTCTTCTCCTTTCATCTTGCAGGACGGGAGGCTGGGAAACACGTCCCGTCCTGAAGTGTGGCGAGTTTATTGCGTGTGACGTCTCTGGCTTTCAGGCTTTCGCCAACTGGTCGAGCTTGGCACGAAGATTGTCGATCACGGGCTTTGCGATCGTGCCGGCCGGTGTCGCCGAGACCTTGTCACACATCTGATTGATGGCCGGCGCCGCCGCGACGATCAGCTTGGCAAGCGCGCGTCGTGCTTCCGGAGAAAGCTTGGCGGCTCGCGCCGTAACGCCATCCAGCTGTGAGATGGCGTCGTTGATCTTCGGCAGGGCCGCCTGCGCGCTAGCTTCATCGGTGATGGTCGGCAGTTGAGCCTGCAGCGTACCAAGGGACGAATTGACCTGGTTCGCCAGATTCACGCCGTCAACGGTCAGATCCGCGGGCGCCATGCCCACAGTTCCGGTTGAGGGCCGCGCAACGTTTGTACTCTGAGCGACCGTCTGCTCGGTCGGACGCTGAAGCGCATATATGGCAAGTCCGGCAACGATAACGAGCGCGGCGAGCCAATATGGCCATTGCGTCCGGCCGGCGGCCATGGCGGCCTGGCTCGCGCCAGTAGCGCCGGAAACGCCGGCGATCCGGCTCCCTGTGGCGGCGGCAGTGGCCATTCCACTGCGTGCCTTGTCGATCAGGCCCGCGGCGCTGAGTTGATCACTGAGGCCCGATGGAATCGCCGCCATGATCTGATCTTTCTGCGAGCGCAGAAGCGATGCCAGTCCGTTTGCATCCATCCCGGCGTCATGCTGCTGCTTGCCGAGCATACCCAGGACTAGCGGCCCGACCACGGCGAGTAACGACTTGCCGCCGCCATCGCCCATTCCCGCGAAGCCGCCGATCGCCTGGGCCATGGTATCCATGGTTCGGCCTCCAAGCAGTCCGGACAACATGCTCGAACCCGTCTGAGCCAGGTCCGGGGCGCCGGCGTTGCGCAACATATCCATGGGATTGGTGCCTTGCTGTTGTGACAGCAGTTTTGACAGTTGATTGGCACCGGCCGGGGTTCCGACCAGGTCCGACAGGCTGGCCAGTATGGTCGGGATGGCCGCTATTGCGGCCTTCTGCGTCGCGCTTCGGTCCATCCCAAGAAAGGAGGAAATCTGCGCAATGACTTCAGGGGTCAGGAGCTGTTGTGCAGCTGAAATGAGATTGACGGCCATGGCGGTCTCTCCACTACGTTGCAGGTCTGTTGGTTGCCCCCTAATTCGCGAATTTGATGTGACAGGCGTCGATGGTTCCGAACGTCGCCTATCGCCCAAGTTGAGATTGCATCGATAGTTCGACTCCTTGATCCAGATCAAAGGTCTTCGGTACAGGGCAAATGCGAAGAGTTCGGCGCGAGATATCCAGTGCGCTGCGGCCCATCAGGCGGACCTGGTTGAGAGGCATCGATGTTTCGCTGACGGGCCAGGATTGGCTATCGGCTCCGAGCACCGCAATGCCCGCTAGCGGGCATGATGACGCGCAGTGGGATTGTACCAGAAGACAATTGTTCGTCGCGCGGACATCCACGTTACTGGCAGTGCGCGGGTGGGCTGCGGTCTGCGCCTCGATGACGGTCCCGGAACCTCACACTCAACCCAAGTCCGGGGCCGTCGTTTGGATAATCCAAATTGATCAGAAGGATCGTCGACCGCGTATCGAACTTCGCCAGTTTCTTGCTCGCAAGCCCTGGATGCGGGCGCGCGGCGCTAGCTTGCCCGCGCTGCGGATGTGAAGCCTCCCGCGAGAACGTTCAGCGGGGACGAGCTAGGGGATGCTCTCACCTGATTTGCGAGCAATGCGGAAAGACCAGTGATATTGCAGGATGGCGGCTGCAGGGTCTTTCCGAGCAAGGCTCAGGGCCACTTATCGGATGAGTTATGTCCGCCGGCCTGGGGCGAGCGCAGAGGTGCCGATGTGGGCGCGAGGGACTCGTTCGCCGCTTTCGTCGAGCGACGACGCAGGAGCTATGAAGCGTCGCAAAGCGTCTTCTGTCTCCACATGAGCGGCGGTCGAGCCGGAAAGCTTGGATGATCCATTTGGAGGAGGCGGCGATGTGGATGCTCCGTTGGCTAATCCTGGGCAGTGCGGCGATCCTGGCGATCGCCTCGGCTACAGCCCAAACTTACGATCCCAGCCACCCCGTCTGCCTTCAGAGATGGGAGTGGGGAGGCAGCACCTATTTCGAATGCGCTTATACGTCATGGGATCAGTGCCGAGCGTCGGCGATCGGACTTTCCGCGATGTGCGTGGAGAACCCGTATTGGCAGCAACCGCAGGCGAGGCGATCAGGCGGCCGCTTGCGTTCATCAACCCCATACTGATGCGCCCGGTGACAGCGGCGATGCGGCAGACACCGACCGTCGCATGGAGCCGGTACGGGAAGTGACCGGACCTATTCGATAGCATCGTCGGCGCGTGCGAGCAGTCAGGCCGACACGTCCGGGCTAAAGACCCCGCCGCGGCACACGAGCCGGCGATCAAGTCGCACCACATTTCCGGGCGCGCCGGAATCGTTCGCTGCCTTTGGCGCGCGACGACGCAGGAGGAATAAAACGCCGCAGAGCGTCTCCTTTTTCCATACGACGCGGCAGTAGAAAATTCCGGAATGGCCGTCGAACGACAACACAAACTCGTCGGCAAATATGTAGTACGGCGTGGAAATGCGGGCACCCAAGGCGTTGATATCGCGCACCAGGCACGGATGAGTCCCGTGAATTTCACCAAACGATAGCCGCGCGGCCCGGTTGATCGGTATGCGCTTCATTGCACGACGTTCGATCATGGCGAGATGCTCCCAATGAAAGACGATCGCACTCGACGAAGTCACTTTCCCGGTCCCGCCGATATCCGGAAAACGGCAATTCCCGCACGTTGATCTGTGCGGCTCACGCTAACAAGCAGCGTTGTTGTCTTATTAAAATTGGATCGAATTGGTGGTTAATTCGAACGGCTTGACGACGATGTTACCAGAGGACGTTCGTGCTTTCGACTTGGCCCGGCCATCTGATCTGTGCCGCACGGACACACATATGTGGATGCCCGGGACAGGCCCGGGCACGACGGAGTTGCAGAGTGTCCGTGCAGCAGTGGCGAACCAGCAGCGATCAGGCGCCGACCTCGCACTTCTTCATGAAGCTGTTCTTGGCGGCACCGGCGAGTGGCTTGCCGTCGGCGCTGACGGCCTTGGGCGTGCAGGCGTCGGCCTTGCACTTCTTCATGAACGAGGTCTTGGCGGCGCCGGCGAGCGCCTTGCCGTCCTTGCCGACCGCCTTGCTCTCGCAGGTGTCGTCCGCGAGGGCCGAGCCCGCTGCAAAGGTGGCGACGATCGCTGCGAGAAAAATCCGCTTCATCATGGGTGTCTCCCTAGGACAAAATTACCAAGCGGATTGGAACCGCGAATCGTGGCGCAATCAAGCAGGATCGATGCGCGCCACGACCGATGTCGCGGATTTTTCCATTCATCTGCGGTTCAGATTCCGCGCGCGAGCAGTGTCTTGAAATCGGCCCGTGCGCGTTGCGCCTCGGCCTTCGCGGCCGCGGAAGCATCGCCAAGGCCGAAATAGCCGTGGATCAGGCCGGGGCCCTCATGGTGCTTGACGCGGACGCCGGCGGCCTCCAGCGCCCGTGCATAGGCCGCGCCTTCGTCGCGCAACGGATCGAACCATGCGGTGGTCACGATCGCGGGCGCGAGCCCTTTGAGCGAAGCGGCGCGGAGCGGCGAGACCCGCCAGTCGGCGGCATCCTTGGGATCAGCGAGATAGTGGCCGCAAAACCATTCCATCGTCGCGCGTGTCAGAAAATAGCCGTCGGCATTCTCGGTGCGTGACGGATAGGGCGCGTTCTCGCGCGCATCCGCGTAGCCCCCGACGACGTCGGTTACGGGATAGACCAGCAATTGTGCGGCCAGCTTGATGCCGGCGTCGCGGCAGGCGATCGCGGTGGCGGCTGCGAGATTGCCACCGGCGCTGTCGCCAGCAACGCCGAGACGCTTTGCATCGCCGCCAAATTCCGCGATGCGGTTGAAGATGTCACTTGCGGCAGCGAACGCGTCCCCGAAGGCGCCGGGAAAGCGCGTTTCCGGCGGGCGCCGATAATCGACGGAGACGACGACCGCGCCGGTCTCGATCGCGAGATTGCGCGCCTGCCGGTCGTGGGTTTCGAGATCGCCCGCGACCCAGCCGCCGCCGTGGAAGAAGACCACGGTTGGCGCAGGATTGGGGCCGACGCGATAGACACGTGCATCGAGCGCCCCGGCGCCGCCTTTCACCTTGATATCCTGCACCGTGTCGACGGGGGGCGGCGGCACATCCGCACGCGAGGCAGCCAGTGCGCGCAAGGCATCGCGCGCGCTCTGTGGCGTCATCGTGGTGGGATCGCGCAGCGGCAGCAGCGGAATGATCTGGGCGATGACGGGATCGAGCGGTGCGGGCATTTGCAGGTCCTCGCTGGGTTCTTGGTCTTGCTTGCGGGGTAGCATAGATTTGGCGTACCGCATCGGCAACCGGTTACGCGTTACAATTGCAATGCCGCGGAATGAACGGTCAGGGAGGTCAAGAGTTGGAATTCGAAACGCTGGTCCAGTCGCGCCGCAGCGTGCGCGGTTTCAAGCAGCAGCCGGTGCCGCGCGCGGTGATCGAGGCGATCATCGGGAGCGCCAAGCGCGCGCCGTCGTCGATGAACACCCAGCCCTGGCATGTCCATGTGCTCACAGGCCCTCCGCTTGAGGAGCTGCGCCGCCGCAACATGGAGGAGATGGTCGGCGGCGCCAAGGTCAAGCGCGACATCATCAGCCACGGCGAATACCAGGGCATTCATCGCACCCGGCAGGTCGACATCGCCAAGAAGCTGTTCGGCGCGATGGGGATCGCGCGCGACGACAAGCCGATGCGGCAGGACTGGGTGCTGCGCGGCTTCCGCCAGTTCGACGCGCCGGTCTCGCTGGTGCTGACCTATGACCGCGTGCTGGATCCCGGCGCGGTCTGCCATTTCGATCTCGGCGCGCTCTGCTACGGCATCGTGCTCGCGGCCTGGGACCGCGGTCTCGGTTCGGTGATCAACGGGCAGGGCATCATGCGCTCCGACATCGTGCGCGAGGTCGCGAAGATTCCGGAAGACGAGGTCATCATGACATGTGTGGCGATGGGGTATCCCGACGACAGCTTCGCCGCGAACGCCGTTCGCTCCGATCGCGAGGGCAACGACGATTTCGTGCGTTATGTCGGCTTTGCCGACTAGCGCGGGAAGTCGCTGATGCGCACAGCCGGCTGACGCTGCGAGCCGACTAGCGCGGAGAGCCGGCTGAGGTGGAGGAGGGGAGATTATTCTCTCGTCGAATTTTTTTGATGCTGAGCCGTTGGTGGCCTCTTGCAATCTCGATCGCGCGGGAGGAACAATACGCGCAGTGAAAGGTTTGTTGCTGGCGCGAGGGAATCGACATGCGGCGGCTGGCTAGCCTGGTTCGACGGTTCTTCGGTCCGCGACCGCGGTATCCGATCGATGATGATCCAAATCTTCCCTTCACACCCGATGAGCTCGGCAAGCTGATCCGGAGTGGCAGACGCGAGGACATGAAGCTGCTTGCGGAAGGACTGGCCTCCCGGTCGATTCCGCACCGCGCCAAATACCGGGCCACGCACTAAGCGCGGTTCGTGACGAGGTCCTCGCTGCGGGATCGCCCCGCCTGCGCGGTCATCGCGTGAGCGCAACCTCCTTGAACGAGGTTACGAGGGCTTTCTCCAGCTTTCCGGTCATCCCGCAAAGAATGTTGTAGGCCTCGGTGCGCGGCATCGTCGGCTTGTAGTGCCGGTGTTCGATCAGCGCGGCGAAGATGTCCGAGATCGTCAGAATGCGGACGATGTCGTTGATGCTCTCGCCGCACAGCGCGTCGGGATAACCGCTTCCGTCGAGATATTCGTGATGATGCCGCACGGCGTCGAGAATCTCGGGCGAGATTTTCTCGTGATCCTTCAGAAACTCGTAACCCGCCGCCGGATGCTTCTCGATCATGGCGCGTTCGTCGGCGTCGAGGCGGCCGGGCTTGTCGAGGATCGCAAGCGGAATCTGCGCCTTGCCGATGTCGTGGAACATGGCCGCGGAATACAGCCGCTCGAGATCGGCTCGCCCGACGCCGAGGCTCAGTCCGAAGTCGATCGCCACGCCGGTCACGAGCAGGCAATGCTGGTAGGTTCCCTCATGGTGACGCCGCACCGTGGCAAGCCATTCGGACAGGCCGTGCTCGGTGATGCGGTCCGCGATCCTGCGGCCCGCTTCCTTCGTGCCGTCGACGTCGAGGGGCTCGCCGAGCGTGACGGCCGTGAACATCGAAGCGATGGCGGTTGCCGCGGCTTCGACGGCGTTGTCCGGTTGCGGTGCGTCACTTGAGGCAGCAGAGGCCAGCTCGGCCGGGTCAGCCAGCGCTGCCAGCAGCTTGCTCTTGTTGAGCGCCCCGGGAAGAACGAGGGTGGCGCCGAGTGCGTAGGCCTGCGAGATGCCGACGTGGGACGAGTGCTCGACGAGGAAGATGCGCTTCGTGGCTTTCGCCAGCTTGCCGGCGCGCTTCTTGATGGCCGCGATGGTGCCGACGTCACGCAGCTCCGCGCGAACGACGACCGCGAATGGCACTTGTGACAGCCTGGCTTCCGCATCGAGTCGTTCGCCGGCGACGGTAAATTGCCGTTCGAGGGCCGAGCAGACCCCCGCCAGTTTGTCGGACGAATCGGCCAGCACATGCACAAACGGGCGAACCGCTTCCGTCGTTCGGACGCCGCCGTCGCTTTTGACGGGGCTGGATATGGTTCGGGCACTCTGCACGGCGGACCGGACTATGATGACATTGAATGAGCTCGATGAATTCTGGAGCCTATTTGCTCGGCGTGGAGTTTGGCGCGGCGGCCGCCTTTGCGCTCGCCGGCTTCTTCTTGCCGTCTGCGGTGATGAAGTGCACGCCGGCCATGGTGCCGTCGATCCACACCAGTTCGCACCGCCGGTAGGCAAGACCCGTCGATGACAGCAGCATGAAGAATTCCTTGGCCTGGAGCACGTCGAGCGTCCCTTCGACCTCGATCTTGGCGCCACTTTGCGACACGTCGAGCAGGAAGCAACTGCGTCGCCAGGTGCCGTCGGAGCCCATCAGATTGACGGCCTGCTTGTGATCCATCCGTACGCGAAGCGCCTTTCGACCGTCGAACCTCATCGGCTAACCCCCATTTTTGTGCCGCGATGTCCCGCATCGCTTGGGTTGGCACTCGCTGCAATTTCCCCCCAGCGCACTGTCCATTGGCTGGTCGACAAGAGAAGCGTTTCGAAAATCTGCTGCGCCCGTTCGCGTTCGACGAAGGAGAGCCGTGAGCCGCTGCGGTTGCTCAGGATCGCAAGCGTGGTGGCCCAGTTCAGCCGTGCGGCCCGGCAGGCCATGACCAGGCCCTCGCAATCGTCATCGGTCATGACATGCTCCACGATCTCGATCGGAGCGCCGGAGAGCACCGAGAGCGCCGTGAACAGATTGGCCGTCTCGCCGCGGATCGTGAAGCGGTTGACGGTGGAATCGTTGAGCTTGCCGACGCGGCTGAGGGCGACGATCTCCGGCCTCGCGCTCGCATAGTCGGCCGGGCAGGGCAGCTTGGGCGGAACAGGCGCGGCGCGTTGTGCGGGCGGAATGGTGGATGCGTTGGCCTTGGCCGGCGCCTTCGGGGCCGGCGCCTTCTGGGAGAGCAGCTTCCGGACGACCAGGTCGGGCGTGCCGGGCCGCAGCACCAGCGCCTTGGCAATCTCGCCGTCCGGATCAGCCCTGGCGATCAGCGCGGCGTAAGCTGCCTCGGAGAATTGGGTTCCCGGGTTCTTGATCAGCGCGAGGCAGATCGGGCCGCCGCGTTCGATCAGCGCCTCGGTCACTTCAGGCTCGATCGAGTTCCGCGCGGCGATCGCGCGTTGGTGCCGCTCGCCGCACGAGGCCGCGATCGCCGCGAGATCGGTGGCGGAGACCGCCTGCGATTTGAGGAGGACAGGACAGGCCACGTCCGGGTCGTCGTGCGAGGCAAGGCGCTGCAATGTCTCGGGCGGGGCCAGCTTGAGCTCGGCAAGCGCGGTGCTGAGTTGAACGAGCGCCTTGGCCTCGACGCGTTCCGTCAATCGCAGCAGAACGCCGTCAACCACGCCGGCGAGCAATTCCTGAGGCCGGTCGCGGCTACCGGTGAGCAACTGCACAATGCCGGATAGGATGCGTGCACAGCGGTCCGGCGGGCACGTAGCGACCGCCTGTTCCAGCTCAACCAGAATATCAGCAGGCAAATTTGCCATCATGGCAGGGGCCTGACTCAAAAAAATCGCGACTATCCAATGACCTTCATTCCGCCTGACATGCGTTAATTTGAAATTTAGAGCTTGATCGACGGGGTATCAGCGCACCGCTGGCGGCGCTGGAAACGCTATCGAAATTCGGCGAGGCTCGATGCGGCGACTTGTCCTTTGAACAGGACCCTCGCCAATTGAACGAGACGAACTAGGATGATTCTTTCGGTCGAACGGGACAACCGAAAGGGGGAAACTCGGACCGGCATCGCCGCCGGACGCGCGTTGGTTACGACGCGACGTTTCACATTGCCATGAACAGCATTGCGCCCAAGGTATTTCGCTTCTCCGACGTCGATGAATTTCGAAATGCCATACGAGGCCTGAATTTCGAGTTCACGCCCTTCGTACGGAGGATTTCGGCCGAGCAGACGATTCTGTCGCTGCCCGGTTGCGACGTGAATTTCACGCGGGCGTTTCCCCGCGTCGTCGACGCGCAGCTCGTCGAGAATTGCACCGCCATCGGATTCACGATGGACGAGCTCAACGTGCCCATCCGCTTCAACGGCTCGCAGCGGGCACGACCGGTCATCGTGATCGGCAGCGGCGGCGCCGCCTACACCACCATCGAGGAGGTGGAGCGGCAAATTGCCTCGGTGGTGTTCAGGCCGGAGGTGACGGATCGCGGCTGGCCGCACGCGACATCCAGCTTCAAGATATTTGAAACGACGGCCGCGAGCCTGAACCGGCTGCGCAGCCTGGTTCGTGAGGTGCTGGCTGCCGCGTCGGAGCCGATCGGAGCCGCGGACGTGCCGCTGAAGGCCGCAGCCATGAAGGAGTCCCTGCTTGGCGCCGTCGACGACGCATTCGAAAGCGTCGTTGCCGCGCGATGGACCCTGCGTCCCAATGACGAACGCAATTTCAGGATCTTCCGGGAGATCCGCGCGCTTCTGTCCGACGACCTCTCGCAGCCGATCTACAGCGAGGAGATCGCGCGCAAGCTCAACCTGTCCGTCCGCACCCTGCACGACGTCGTCCGCCGCTATCGCGGCATGAGCCTGCATCGCTATTTGCGCCTGCGCCGGTTGTGGCTGGTGCGCCAGCGCCTGCTCGCCGGCGCCGACAGCGTCAAGGCCGTCGCGCTGGCGTTCGGCTTCTGGCATCTCAGCGACTTCTCCAGAAGCTATCGCGACCAGTTCGGCGAGACGCCGTCGCAAACGCTGGAGCTCGGACGACAACGGTAGCGCGGCGAATCGGTTGAGGCCGTATCGCTGTTTCGTGCTAGCGTGCCGGCCATGAGCAACCGCATCCTCGTCCTCTACGGCTCCTACCGTTCCGACCGCATGGGCGTCCGCCTTGCGAATTTCGTTATCGATCGCCTGCGCCAGCGCGGCGAGGAGGTCGAGTTCATCGACGCCAAGGCGATCGGCCTGCCGATGCTCGACCGCATGTACAAGGAATATCCCAAGGGGGCAGCACCCGAGGCGCTCGAGAAGCTGGCGGGGCAGATCCGCGGCGCCGACGGTTTTGTCTTCGTCACCGGCGAATACAATTGGGGCATCCAGCCCGGCCTGAAGAACCTCACCGATCACTTCCTGGAAGAGTGGTTCTGGCGCCCGGCCGCGATCGTGAGCTACTCCGCCGGCCGACTGTCCGGCGCACGCGCCTCGACCGCCTGGCATGGCACGCTGTCGGAGATGGGCATGGTCGTGGTGTCGAGCACCATCGGCGTCGGACCGATCGCGCAGACGCTGTCGGCCGAGAGCGAGCCGATCGGCGAGGGCGGCAAGGCACTGGAGCGCTCATTCCCGCGCTTTGCCGACGACCTGCTGTGGTGGATCGAGGCCGCCAAGGCGCAGCGGGCGCGCAAGGCGCCGCCATACTAAGCTGACTAGGCGGCCCTGACCTCGCCGAGGAAGCGGTCGAATTGGCCGGCGAGATCGCGCGACTGGGTCGAGAGCTGCTCGGCCGCGCCCAGCACTTCCCTTGCGGCTGCACCGGTGTCGTCGGCGGCACGCTGCACGCCCGATATGTTGCTGTTGACCTCCTGGGTGCCGCGCGCGGCTTCCTGCACGCTGCGGGAGATCTCCCGGGTCGCCGAACCCTGTTCCTCGATCGCAGCCGCAATCGCGGTGCCGATCTGGTCGATCTCGGCGATGACGTCGGCGACGTTGCGGATCGCGTTCACGGTCTCGTCGCTTGCGGACTGGATCGCGGTGATCTGCTCGGAGATTTCGGTGGTGGCCTTGGCGGTCTGGCCCGCCAGCGACTTCACTTCGGAGGCGACGACCGCAAAGCCGCGGCCGGCGTCGCCGGCGCGGGCGGCTTCGATGGTCGCGTTGAGCGCCAGCAGATTGGTCTGCTCGGCAATGCTCTGGATCAGCGTGACGACGTCGCCGATCTTCTGGGCGCCCTCGGCGAGCGCGCGCGCCGTGTCGCCGGTGCGGCGGGCGTTATCGACGGCGCGGGCCGCGATCTCGGTGCTTTGTGCCACCTGCCGGCCGATCTCGGAGATCGAGGAGGTCAGCTCTTCGGTCGCGCTCGCGACCGTCTGCACGTTGGTCGAGGTCTGCTGCGAGGCGGCGGCAACGACCGCGGCCTGGCTGTTGGTCTGGGCCGCCGTCGAGGTCATCGATTGCGCCGTGCTTTCCATGGTGGAGGAGGCGCGGGAGAGGCCGCCGACGAGCTCGGTGACCTTGGCTTCGAATGCGCGGGTGAGCCCGTCGAGCGCCTGGGCGCGGCGCATCTTGCCGTCGTTCTCGGCCTGCTTCTCGGCTGCGAGCCGGTCGGCCCGGATCATGTTGTCCTTGAACACCTGGACGGCGGAGGCCATCGCCCCGATCTCGTCGGAACGCTCGGCGCCGGGGATCTCGTCCGCAACCTCGCCGTCGGCAAGGCGCGACATCCGCGTCGTCAGGCTGACGATCGGAGCGCAGACGCGGCGGCGGACCATCACGATCAGGCCGGCGCTGGCGATCAGCACGGCGAGGAGGCCGGCCAGCGCGATGGTGAAGCTGGTGCGCGCCGCGGAGGAAGCGCCGGCGAGGATCTGCTCGGCATTGTCGTAGAAGGCGTCACGGACGCCGATAATGGACCCGAGGCCCTTCTGGGACGCTACGTAGAAGGTCTCGACATCGTGTTCGTATTTGCCGCTGACGGCGCCGTCCTTGACGAGCTTCATCTCGCGGCCGAATTCCTCGACATAGTTCGAGTTCATCGTCTCCAGCGCCGCGGCGACGTTAGCCGGAGTTGCCGCGTTGCCACGCAATTCCATCAGCGACATCACGATCTGGTCGTTGCGGCCCTGCATGCGGGCCATGTCGGCCTTCTCGGCGTCGTTGGCCACTTTCTTCGCGCCGACGAGGTTCTTGTGCACGCTGGAATTGAGGCCGCCGACGTCGCGCAGCGTCATGGCGATGTTGGCGTAGTTGGACTGGCGGTAGGCGTCGCCGTTCAGGATCGCCATGCGGCGGACCTGCTCGTTGAGCAGGGCGGTGACGCCGGCATTGAGCACGGCATTGTCGGCGACGACCTTTTTGGCGGCGTCCTTGCGGGCATCCGCAGGTCCCGCGATCGCCTTGTCGATGGCCTCGCGGAGCGCGGTGAATTTCGAATTGATCGCGTCCATGTTGCTGCCGATGGTGGCGCCGTCGTCGAACGGGCCGGGCAGCTCCTTGCGCAGCGCGTTCATCCTGTCGCGGGCGCCGTCGGTCTGCTTGCGCAGCTTGTCGTGCTCGGTGAGCTGCGCCGGATCGACCGTCGCGGGCCCGTAGAGGATGTTGGTTGCGAAGCCGCGCTCGGGGTTGAGGTAGCGCGGGATGTCGCTGGCGGCGCGGACGATCGAGAGTCGTCCCTGCGCTTCGGCGATCCTGTCCATCGTCTGGTACTTCGTCACGGCGACGTAGACGGCGAGGCCGCCGCCGACTGTCGAGAGCGAGACGATGGCGGTGGTCAGCAGCGTACCGATTTTCATGATCTGTCCGGCAATTGGCGCGGGGAAGAAAATTATTCTGCGCAAACGATAGGCAGCCGGTGTTAATCCGGAGTTTACGCTGCCGGCCGCCATGCCCCGCCTGCATGCGTCCATTCGTCTAGACGTAGGTCGCGCTAGCGCGCCGGCCGATCGAGCCTGGCGAGCCTCTCCAGCGTCGCGCCGTCGCGCTCGCCTGCGAAATATCGGGCGAGCGCCTGGTCGAAGACGAGTTCGTCGGAGACCGCGCCGAACAACGTCATCGAAGAGCGGAATTTGGCGTCATCGGGCGCGCCGAGGATCGCGTTGATGGTTCGTCCCCCGACGGCAAGCACGAGCGTGGTGCATTCAATGAGTCGCGGACCGAGTACGGGGTGGGCGAGGTAGGCTCTGGCCTCCGCGCGCGAGCCGATGGCGTAGCGCTGCGACATGGTGCTGAAGCCGAGGCCGGCGATCTGCGGGAAGACGAACCACATCCAGTGAGTCTGTTTCCGGCCCCGGGCCAGCTCCCCCCTGGACGTCGCCAAAAACCGGGTCCTGGGCCCTGACAAAGCGCTCTAGGTCGAAAGGATCGGTCATTGGATACCTCAAGGGGGGCTTGTCGGCCGCGATTATGCCTAAGTTTTGGCTCCCAATTTAGTCAATCGCCGTAACTATTTGATATTCCTCAGTATTATTTTCGGTTGGTTGTCTCGGGCTAACCGTGGGCTAACGCGATCCCAAAAACCTAGGGAAAAGCTAGACCGCCTTTTGTCTCGGGCTAACGGCGCTGGCCTCCGACCTCAGTGGCCAGTGGCTTAATTTGGGTAGTGACGTGATTTTTGATCGGCTCTAAATTGTTCCTGCTTCGGAACGAGGCGGTGTTTTGGAGCGGGATCATGCGAGAGTTTCGCGCATATATCATCGACGGCGAAGGGCACATAACGTTCCGAGTTGACATCGTGGTGCCGGACGAGGCGGGGGCTCGGGAGCGAGCCAAATTGCTTGTTGACGGGCACCCGGTAGAGCTTTGGGAAGGCGCAACCAGGCTCGATAGATTTGAGCCAATCAGCAGACACTAAGGCCCCTCAGTTGGCGGCCCGTCCGGGGGCTGGCGGGGACTGGAGCCTTGGGAGCCTGAGCACACGGTGACCGGGAAAAGCTAGACCGCCTTCAGCGAACGCGGCGGGCGGCCGGGCTTTCGGCCTCCTGCGCGAGCCTTCATCGCCTGAGACAGCGCGGACTTCGGGTCGCGCAAATCCCGCTGCCACGCGATCACCTCATCCTTGAACCACAGCTTGCGGTGCGGCGTGATCGGCTCGCCCTGCGGGAAGACCTTGTCACGCTCCAGCCGGAACAGCGTGGTGCGGCTGATTGGGATGATCGCGAGAACCTGCTCGGCGTTGAGCATGGGCCGCACCTCGGAGGCAGATTCGTCGGTGCGTTCGTTTTCGTTGGTGGCGGTCTTGGTGCTCTGGTCGCGGTCGCTCACGGGCGGCCCTCCTAACGCTTGTAGACGGTGGTGGGCGCGCCGCCTGCGGCGCGCTGGTTGGTCTCCTCGCAGAACGCCAGCGCCGACAAGTGGTCGCGCAGATGGCGCAGGGCGTCGGCCGCCTGCGGGTAGGCGATGTGGTACCGCGCGACCCGGTCGAGGTGCAGGATGAGATCGCGGAGCGGGCTTTGTGATCCCCCTGGCGAGCCGAGTTGGGGCCCGGGCGCGAGCATCGAGCGGTGCGCCCAGTCCTGCCGGTAGTCGCAATGGCAGCACACCCAGCCGCTCCGGGTGGCGACGAGGGTGCGGTCGGCGCCGTCGTGGGCGTCGGGACAGGTGAACGGGTGGAACAGGCCCAGCCGCTGGAAGCGGTTGAGCGCGTCCACCTCGCTCCATGTCCACGGTGCGGTGGACCTGTCAGTCATTGTGCCACCCCCTCAGGTGGTCGATCCCCTTGCCGGTGATCGAGTAGCTGATGGGGTCGTAGCGCCTGCGCTCCGGGCTGATCTCGATCAGGCACCGCGCCATCAGGACGGCGCGGTGTTCGCTCTTGGGCAACCCCTTCGCGTTGGGGCTGGCCGGGGTGTTCGCCTTGAACCAGCTGAGCGCCTTGCGCTCGTCGAGGCTCAGCGGGTGCTCGGGCTTCTTCGGTGCTGGTGCCGGGGTCGGCGCTTCGACGCCGACGCCCATGAAGGGATCATCCTGCGCCATGGTCAGAACCTCTGCAGCCGGTCGGCGATCTCCCCGACCGCATCGCCGATGCGCGTGGTCTCGTCGTTGACGCGCATGCAGGCGTCGATCTGCTCGTTGAGGGTGACCTTGGTGGCGGCGCCGCCGACCAAGATTTGCTGCTGCAGGGCGTCGAGCTGCTTCTTCAATTCGACGATGCGGTCGCAGACATCGCCGACGACCTTATCGACCAGCGAATTGATGGCGTCGCGCTGCGGCGCGCCGTAGGTGGGCGGCTGCACCATGGGCTGCTGTGGTGCAGCCGGATGCGCCGGATAGATGCGCGTGGCCGACCGCTCGATCTCGTCGCGCAGGGCGGCGATGCGGTCGCGTTCATTTCGAGCGTATCCGTCCATGACGAAACTCCCCTTGCTCTCTTGCCGAGAGCCGGGGAGCGTATCTCGCACTCAGTACGAAACGCAACAGAGTTCGATTTAGGCTCGAACCTTTTTCTTCAGCGCCTCGACGTGCTTTTTCGCTGCCGCCAGTTCAGCTTCCGCCTTGGCGCGCGTCGCTACGCGCTGCTCGGCGGTTTTCAGGCTGGCTCTGAATTGCGGGGATAAGTGTTTGTCCAGTCCCCACCAGAGCCACTCGGCGAGCGGTTCCTTCAGCTTCTCCCTGAGAAGGAAGGCGATTTCGCGCGGGATCGGGTAGCCGCGCTCGTAATTGTTCCAGCGCTTCATGTCGATGCCGATCTTGTCGGCAAAGACTTGCTGGCTCCCTGCTGCAACGACCTCTCGCAACAATCTCAGCCGCGCCTTGTATGCGTCGGCGTCCTTCTCGAAACCCTTGATCTTCTTCATGCAATCTCGCCCCAGCGCGTGTGTGCAGAAAGATACCTATAACTGGTATACACATACGTAATGCAACCTGCACGGGGGGTTGTATCGCACTTAATGCGCCTGCGCAATGAGTACGAATTTATAGCTCGACCGTCCTTTAATTCCCGCCGCAATTCCGCCGCCGTCGCGGATGCGTACTCAGTTCGATAGTGATTACACTTACGAATTGAGATCGATCATGCGCAGATTGACGACCGCGAAGGCAGTGGTCGATCACCTCGGCGGTTTGTCGAAGGTGGCGGTTCTGACGGCCACGAACATCAACACCGCGAAGAACTGGCCGGGTCGTGCAGGGGCGTTCCCTGCATCCACGTATGTCGCGATGAGCCGCGCGCTGCGGCGTCGTCGTGCGATTGCGGACCCGCGTCTCTGGGGCATGCGCGGTCTGGAGTAAGGCGCATGGGGATCAGCCTCGACCGGTGGGACCAACAGATCAGCCCGCGCCTCGACGAGATCAGGTGGCACGCCGACGCGATCCTGCGTGCCGTCAACGCGATGCATCTGCAACCCGATTTCGAGGCGTGGGCCGAAGGCCAGCTGGTGCTGACCAAGGACGCCCTGACGTACTCGCTGCGTCAGGTCTCCCGCGCGCTCGATGCGTACAGGGAGAAGCCCCATGACACTGGAGCTGGTTCATAGCTCGCCGACCATCGAAATGGAGCAACGCGTCCTGCGCATGCAGAGCGACGCGCTGATCCTCAAGAACGAGATGACCAAGGGGCAGGCTCGCGCCGTGTTCCTGATCCTGCAGGACGCCCGCGACAACCTGTCTTGCGTCCTCGACCGCGCCGAATGGGAGGGAGTGATCAAGCGATGAACGAACGTGAGGCCGACATGCTCCGCGCCGAGATCGAGTCCCTGATCCGGCATTATCCCGAGATCGCGGAGGACGAGGTGCTGCGCGCCGACATGCTCGACGGCGAGACCGCGCTGTCTGACGTGCTCACCGACCTGATCCGCATGGGCGAGGACGCAAAGGCGATGAGCACCGCGACCAAGGCGCGCCAGGACGACCTCAAGGCACGCGCGCAGCGCTTCGACCGCCGCGTCGAGTTCACGCGCGCGCTGATGCTGTCGATTTTGGACGCGGCGAACCTGCGCAAGGTTGAGCTGCCGGAAGGCACCGTCTTCCTGCGCAACAACACGCCGCAGCTCGTCGGCGAACCCGATGCCGACACGCTGCCGGACGACCTCGTCAAGATCGAGCGCAAGCCCGACCGGACCAAGATCAAGGACGCGCTGAAGGCCGGGCGCGAGCTGCCCGGTCTCGCGCTCTCGAACTCCCCGCCCTCTGTTGTCGTGACGGTGAAGTGATGAACGACGAATACAATCTCTATGGCGGTGAGCCACCGCACCAGAAGCACAGCGAGGCCAGCCACGAGGCCGCGACCAAGGCGCGTCGCCGCATCAACAAGGCGCACCAGAAAATTCTGGCGTGGATGGCTGAGCACCCCGATGGCGGCTGCGACGAGCGCGTCGCGGCTGCGATCTCGATGAATCAGAACACCTACCGCCCGCGCCGCTGCGAACTGTTCCAGATGGGTCACGTTCAGGACAGCGGGCGCAAGGAGCTGACGCGCTCCGGTTCGAGCGCGGTGGTGTGGGTTCGTGTGTCGCGCCCTTTTCAGGGAGTGAAATGATGCCCCTCAATGATGACCAGAAGGCGAACCTGTCCGCCCCGCTGAACCGTTCGCAGGTGAAGGAGCGCAGGCAGGGCGGCCGCACGTTCAGCTACGTCGAGGGCTGGCACGTCATCGCCGAAGCCAACCGCATCTTTGGCTTCGATGGCTGGCAGCGCGAAACCATCTTCGTCACCTGCATCGCGGACTACGAGCGCGAGATCGGCGAGAACAAGCTGCCCGGCTTCGGCGTGACCTACATCTGCAAGGTGCGCGTCACGGTTGGCGACATCGTGCGCGAGGGGTTCGGTTCGGGGCACGGCATCGACCGTGATCGCGGCCTCGCCCACGAAAGCGCGGTGAAGGAGGCCGAGACCGACGCGATGAAGCGCGCCTTCATGACGTTCGGCAACCCGTTCGGCCTCGCGCTCTACGACAAGGAGCAGAGCAACGTCGTTGACGAGAGCGAGCTGCGCCGTCGGCAGGCTCTGGGCGCCAGGCGCGCCGAGTTCATCGAACACCTCAAGGCTACCATCGCTAACGAGTTCGCCAGCCGCGAGAAGCTGGGCGAGTGGTGGAATAGCGAAGGGCAGAGGGCGGCGCGCCGCCGCTATGAGCTGAGCGACGAGGAAGTCGAAATGCTCAAGGCGCTGGTGTTGGCGAAGGCCGAACAGCTCGGAGGTGCCGCCCGTGAAGCATGACGTGCAGGCGTTCCGGCATGCGCCGATGGTGTTCGGCGACGACAACAGGCTGTCGCGCGGCATCATCGTGCGCTGCCCGTGCGGCACAGAGGAGCGGCTCCCCTACAACACCTACGCGGTGCCAGCGTCCTCTCAACGCGATCAGGACGCCATCGAAATCCAGTTCGTGCGCCGCAGGCTCATCCCGCGTGGCTGGTTCATCGGCCGCAAGCGCCGCGAGCACCGCTGCCCGAAGTGCAACGCCTACCGCACCACCACGAAGCAGGAAGTCTTGAGGGAGAGGATCGAGCCCATGACGAAGGAACTGCCGCTGCAGGTCGTCGCGAACAACGCCAAGCCGGTCGATGTGCTGCCGCCGCGCGCGATGTCGCGCGAGGAACGGCGCATCATCTTCGAGAAGCTGAACGAGGTCTACGTCAACGACAAGGTCGGCTATTCCGCGAACTGGACCGACGTGCGGGTGGCGGCCGATCTCGGCGTGCCGCTGCAGTGGGTCAAGGTGATTCGCGACGAAAACTTCGGCGACGAGGTCGGCAACGAGGACATCCGCAAGCAGCTCGCCGAAGCCAAGGAGGCGCTCGCCCTGGTCCGCGACCTGGAGCCCAGCGTCAAGAAGCTGCTGGCGCTCGCCGACCGCATCGAGCGCTCGATTGCCGAATGCGCAAGGGTCTTGAAGTGATGGACCTCTCCGACCTCGCACGCCGCAACACGATCTCGCTGGAGGTCAAGAAGGACGGGCTGACGCAGCGTCAGTCCGGCGACTGGCAGCTGCGCCTGACCATTGCCGCCATCGACATGGACAGCCGCATCACGCGGGCGGCGATGGGCACGCGGTTCGCCTGCGTGCTGGTCGAGGTGAAAGACGACGAGACGCCGGTCGATCACGCCAGCATGGAGCGCGATAGGTGGCGCGACCTCGGTCCGGCGAAGCAGGCGGGCATGCGCTGCAAGGAGCCGACATTCTGGGCGTTCCTGCGTGAGGAGCTGCACTACGCGGATGTCGTCGACGAGGGGCATGCCGCCGACTGCGTGCGCCATCACTGCGGCGTCGCGAGCCGCAGCGATCTCGGCAAGCCGGGCCGGACGGAAGAACGGCAGAAGTGGCACCAGCTCGATTTCGCCTATCAGGCGTGGAGAAACAAGGAAAATGGATAAGCAACGCATGCTGGAGAACGCTGTGATGGACGCCCTGGGCAAGCACGGCGCGACCTTCATCGAAGGGTTCGAGGCGCTGCTCGCCGTCATCGTCTACGGCGCGATCTCCTCAGGCAACACCAAGGAGGCGACGCTGAAGGCGATCATCACCACGTGGGACGACATGGTGCAGCACATCAAGGCGCGGCTCGACGAGATTCCGGCTGGCGAAGATTTCACGGTGGCGCTGTCGGAGCAGGTGAAGGCCGCGATGGCTGAGCACCCCGAGATGAAGGACACCATGAGGGAGATGCTGGCACGGTTGCGCCAGCATCTCGATGGCGTCCGCACCGGCAAGTACGCCAGCGCCGGCGAGGCGCTCGACGCGATGGGCGCGAAGCCGGTGGACCTCGACGAGCTGCCCCCGGAGGTGCGCCGCGCGCTCCTCGACATGGCCGACGATGATGACGACGAGTCCGGTGCGACGATCAACTGATGCGCGACCCACGGCAGCGTGACGAGGCGTACCTCGCCTACATCCGCACGCAGCCGTGCTGCATCTGCGGCGACGACACATCGACCGAAGCCGCGCATCTGCGCGTCGGTTCGATCAACGACGGGAAGCGATACACGGGCATGCAGGAAAAGAGCCACGACAAATGGGCACTGCCGCTGTGCTCGCGTCACCACCGCGAGAGCCACGCCTATGGCGACGAGTTGGGCTGGTGGCTGAGCTACGGCCTCAACCCGTTCCTGCTGGCGATGAAGTACCGCGCGCCAGGAGAATGACGGTGATGAAGCGGTACAGCATCTGGGTGCGCGAGATCGGCAGCGACCACGATGTCGAGCTGATGCAGTGCGACAGCAACCCGCAGGCGCTGGTCGATGGTCTCTACGCCAAGCACCTGACCATCAAGACCGACACCGCGCGCAAGAAGACGAAGGTCGGACGCTACAGCTGGGTCCGCATCGTCGATAACCACGCGGGGGATTGACGTGAAGCGGCGCTATCTCAACATCGAGATCGGCCCGTACCTGCGCGATACGCAGAAACTGTCGGCGCTGCAGAGCGGTGCCTACTTGCACTTGTTGATGCACTACAGCGTCCATGGAGAGTTGCCGCACGAGGACGACACCGCGATGCGGATGATCGCGCGCCTCGATCAGCGGCAGTGGCGGCGCACCAAGCCGGTGCTTGCAAAGTTTTTCGACGCGCACTGGCGCAACCCGCGCGCAGATCGGGACATGATGAGGCAGGAGCGCATCGCGGTCCTGCGCGCGTTGGCCGGTCAGGCGGGCGGCCAGTCGAGCGGCATGAGCCGCCGCGCACGCTCCCGGCTCGGTGATCACTGAAAATTACGGGGATAACGCATGGTCTTTTTTGGAGACCATCCCACGGAACCAGTGCTTCCGTTTTGCTTCGCGTTTGCTTCGCGCCGCGCGAGTCCGCTCAATGACTTAGCCCGTTTGGATGGTCGCCGGGTCGAAACCGCATCGCGAAGCAATTGCTTCGAATACAAAACTTAAACAACTACCACCTTCTCTGGAGCTGGCGGCGAGGGGCTTGCCGGTGTGGAGATCGTGGCGCATAGCGCTGCACCTCACTTCACATCGAGGTCGCCGATGCAGCTGCCACTCGACGACGCCGGGCCCACCCAGGAACGTCTCGCCAAGGCGGGCGAATTTTTCCAGCTCGTCGGTCGCTCGCGATCATCCCGCCGCATCACCATGCTGGACGACCCGCTGGGGAAGGCGCTGGTGCGCCGGATTTTGTCGGCGCTCGAATATCATGCGCTGCGCCGCTACGCGCTGCACTGGGCTGCGGCGGGCCTGCAGGGGCCGCTCAACAGCGTCGATCTCAACCGCATCTACAGCTTCGACCCGGCGTCCATGAGCGGACTGGCGCGGACGGAGGCGCAGCTCGATCACAAGCGCACCTACTACGCCGCCAAGCAGGCAATCGGCTTCCGGCCCTCGTTCGTGGCCGATCAGGTCGCGTGTTTCGGGAGGGGGCTGCAGGAGACCGGCGCGAGCCTCGGGATGCGCTCGCCGTACCGGGCGCGGGAGAAGGCGGCAGAGCTGCTGGGCGACGCCGGGCACCGCCTCAGCGTGTTCTTCGACGCCTTGCGTTGAGGGGCGTTTTGGAGCAAGTTTTCGCTACTCTCCGCACTGCGCCTCTCGACCAAGCCCCCTTGGTGCGCCGGGCCTGCGTGATCGGCGGGACGAGAAAGGCCCGGCTTCAGCAGGCGGGCCTTTTGCGTTTCAGATGACGTTGAAGATGATCGCCACGAAGAACAGAACGACCAGCCCGATGCCGATGGGCCTGAAGACGTAAGGGTCCAGCACCTCGTCGGCGATCCACTCGGCAACCTTTGGGAAAAATTGCTGAATGAACGACGTGCCGAATACGACGATGATGAACGCGGCCAACCAGTAGTTCATCGCTCGATCTCCGGCAGCTGCTCGGGTGTCACCTTCGCCTGCAGCATCAGGCGCACGAGGATGGCGATGTGCGGCGGCACCATGCCGTAGGTCTCGGCGACCCAACTGCGCACGGTGCGCGGCGTCGAGGCGATGGCGCGCGCAAACGCGGTCTGGCGGTTCTCACCGAAGATTTCGATGAGAGCGTCGTCCAGCTCCGCGCCGCTCATGGGGGCGTTGAGGGGGGGCTTACGCGGCGACATCGAGCTGCTCTTTCGGCTGCAGGCGGCCGATCAGGCGGATGACTTGCGCGGACTGCCACGACGACCCTTCGGCCGTGGTGATGCCGCGCGCATTGAGGTGCGCTGCGATCTGGCGCGACGACTGGCACATGACTGGCTCGACGACCTCGCGCAGGCTCTCCGCGAACGCGGCGGCGGCCTCGGCCTTGTTCTGGCCAGCGTTGGGCGCGCCCAGCTTGACGCCGCGCGCCTTGCAGGCGGCGAGGGCGGCCTTGGTGCGATCCGAAATGTCCTGCCGCTCTTTCTCGGCGACGGCGAGCATGATGTGGAGCTGGAAGTTGTCGGCGTGCGGCATCGCCGCGACGCGGAAGGCAACCCGGCGCGACATCAGACCGGAGCCGAAGTGAACGTCGCGGGTGAGGCGGTCCAGCTTGGCGACGACCACGGTGCCCTTCAGCTTGGTCGCCTGCGCGATGGCGGCGGCGAGCTGCGGGCGGGTCTCAAGCGCGTCGCTGCCCTTGCCGGTCTCGATCTCGACGAAGGTCTCGACGACCTCGTAACGCTCGGCGGCGGCGAACGCGGCGATGGCGGCCTGCTGCGCCTCAAGGCCGAGACCGGAGCGGCCCTGCTTCTGGGTCGAGACGCGGATGTAGGCGACGGCGGTCTTCATGGAGCGGCTCCTCAGTTGCTGCCAGTTATAGGAAGCAAATGCCTATGTCGTCAAGACCCATGTAACATGGCGGCGACCATGATGAGCACGGGCACCATCGCTGCGCCGACAATTAAGACCCTGTACCAGAACTCACCCACAAATCACCCACGGGTCGGCTGGCAATAAATGCCTAGGCAGTGAAGACCTAAGCGGAAAAGGTTTTGGTTACACAACGCTTGCGACCAGGCCCAAGGTTAGACGCTTACCCGGTAGAAGCGGACATCAGCCAGCAGAAGCAGACGAAGCCAAGGTTCCAGCCGCACATTCGCTTGTACTTTGGTACAATGATCTAAGAGCTCGCTCTCCAATACGCTGCTATTCCCTTAGCGAAGTCGAAGCTCGAAGATTTCGCATTTTGTGCACGCAAGCCCAAGCGTGGAGAGGGGTGCCGCCATGTTTGTTCGCACCACGGATCAACGCCTTCAGCCCAACACACTCGGCGATCTCGGCTTTACGAGCGCGCCAACTCCAATGGTCAAACTAAGCGAATTCACGTACCGAAAAGGCAAAGAAATTTTCGGCGAAAAGGAACCGGCCGAGTACGTCTATCAGATTAAACGTGGCGCTGTGCGAAGTTATAGACTGCTATCCGATGGCAGGCGTCAAATAGGCGCATTTCATCTAAAGGACGATGTCTTCGGATTCGAAAACGGTGAGAACCATCGATTTACCGCAGAAGCCGTCATCGAAACCACTGTGTATCTAATGAAGCGAGCAAGCCTCCAGTCGATGGCGGACACGGATGCCGCAATTTCGCGCAACCTGCTTACCATGACAACGACCAATCTGGAGCACGCGGAAAATCACATGCTGCTTCTGGGCCGAAAGACGGCTGTTGAAAAGGTTGCCGCATTCTTGATTGAGATGGATCGCCGAACCGGATCAAACAATGTGTCCTTACCGATGAATCGGCGCGATATCGCGGACTACCTTGGATTGACGCTGGAAACGGTTTCGCGCGCAGTGTCTCGATTGCATTGCGAGGGCGTTCTCAATTTTATTGGCAACACCCAACGCGAGATTGTCATCCTCGATCTAAACAAGCTTCAGAGCTTTGATCCACAACGATAGCTCGGACCTCTGGATAAGTTTTTAGCCTTGGGCGGGCCATTGATCTGGCTCAATGATCCCTCTCGGGTGCTGGCTGAACGTGTCGCCATGAACCAGACGGAGGAACCACGCCCCGATGAACTACCGGCGCCCAAGCCTTCCCGCTTGGACGAAGCGCGGCGGGTCGTGGAGGAGTACGCGAAAGATCTGCGCGAAATCATTCAGAAGCTTCGTCGTAAGTTGAACTGACGGCTGACTCTCTAATCCAATTAGTAATTATGTGCCATTGGGAGTCACACGCCTGCTGCGGCTCGCCAAGCCGTTGAGAAATTCAACGATCTGATGAGGCCAAAGCTGTCCATCGGGCGAATGCCGAAATCATTGCAAACGTCTGGCACCTTCCGATTGGCGCGTTGTTTGCTCGGTTTCGAGATTTCGGCAGTCACGACGCAGCGTTGGTCGGGTGACTTTAATGCGTGCGAAATGAGGAAGGGATCTCTACCAATAATCTCGATTTCTTGATCCGTCAGATCAGGCGCATAGCCTTCTTCGATAACCCGCCGAAGTAGGTCAACGTCCACATCTTCTTCGAGGGTCAATGCCTCTAGATGGTCCCTCTCTGAGATCCAAGCTGCGACTTCGTCGGTCCCTTCTCTGATCTCTTCAACCATCTCAAGCGGAATTTTTAATTGACCTCGCGCCCCCTGATGCAGGAGCCAATCCCAAAATTCGGGGATTCGGTCCAACGGATAGTATTCCCTGTTGGCGGTAATAAGAGTGCTGGCATCGAGCAGATGTAACAATCGTCACCCCTGCGCCGCGTTAAAACCGGCCGATCCGGTCCCGACCACGCCGTAGACATTGGAAGCTTTGACGCCGAGAACCTTTCCCGCCTTGGTGGGGGAAAGTATTCGCTCTGCGAGCATGCGACCCGTCAGGTTGACGAGCGCGTCACCTAGCCGATGACGCCGCACCACGTAGTAGTTCGGCCCGCCTTCGCGCTCCCGATTTCTTTCGCGTTCCGATGCGCGAGCCGCTTTCCACTGACTACGGAAGAGGGCAGTCAACCGGCTCCAAAGCTCTCGGTCGATGAGGCCTTCTCTTAGCAGCTTGTAAGCGACCATAGAGCGGCTGATGTTTCGCTGTTCTGCGAAGTCATTTATCCGAGTAACCACGCTCTCGAAGCTCGCGCCGCGCAAACCGGCGAGCGTCTCGATCTCAGCAGAAGGAAGAAGGAAGCGGCCCGCAACGTCGTTGCAGAACTGCTCGACGGCACTCTCGGCAACCGCTCCACTCACTCCTGTGGCGCCGAGCCAGATGTGGCACAGCTCGTGGAGCAGTGTGAATGCCCAGGCCGTTTGTGCGTCCTGATCATTGACGACGACAAAGGGCGCGACTTCGTCGGCGAGCGCAAAGCCTCGAAAGGTTTCGACATCGAGGCTCGTGTGATGGCTGCCGAGATTGCCGATGAGCAGCACATAAATGCCAGCCTGCTCCGCTTGATGGCGTAAGTAGGCGAAGCCGCCAGGTTGGCGGTTTGTGCCGCGCCGATAGCGCTCCAAGTCCAAGTTCAGCGTCTCGACAATTGAGGCCAAAACCGCATTAGCCCCTTGACGCATCGTCATCGATCCGACGAACGGCAGCCTGATCGCCGCATCTTCTTCTTCCAAGGCTTCCCGGACGATTTGCTGTCGTGCGCGAACATCGCGTATTAGAGCATCCACCAACGCGTCCTGGGCTATCGAATGCTCAGGAGGCAGTGTCCGAAAATCCTCACCCCGTTCGGCCTGTGTTGGCGGCGCAGCCATGTAGAAAGCCAGCAAGGGGCGACGATACTGCTTCGCCATGCGAACCAAGAGCGGTCGCGACGGCTCACGCTCTCCAGCCTCTAATGCGGCGAGCCTATCAGCTCCGGTTACGCCGCGTGCGTCTTTGAGATCGAGTTTAGCAGCTGCGTCCTCGACCGACAGACCGGCAGTTTCCCTCGCCCAGCGTAGGATATCGGGGTTTACACTTGGCATAGCGAGATGATCGACGCCGCTGGGTTGATAGAAAATTGCGGTTGCCCATCAGCATGCCAGATTCCCAAGGTTCAGGGGATTTAAAATCCAAACATTGGAAGGGGGTGCTGAGCATCCATTGTCGAGAGAAGATAGGGGCCGCGCCGCCTGAAATCCAGTCGCTTGGCCAAAACTGCATGGAGGACGACTATGAGACGGACGGCGAGGTGCCGGAACCCGGAGGCGCGGGCTGCGCACGACCTGCGGCGCGAACGGCGGGCCGACGAGAGGAGGGCGAGGAGGGTGAGCCTGCTTGACTGGGGGGGTCGGGATAGCCAGCCCGAGCTGGACGAGCTGCCGCTCGGGGGCACACTGGACAGCCCCATGCTCCAGTTGGCAGCCCCTTCCATGCGTCCAGGCGCGGAGCGCTGAGCGATGGCACCCTTCAAGCAGACCACGCTCCCAGCCCACTACAGGGGCGACCAGACCTTCGGCAGGCCGAGTGGCTATCGACCGGAATACGGTGACATGCTGATCGAGGCGACGAACAACGAGGGCATCAGCCTCACCGCCTTCGCTGGGATGATCGGGGTGAGCCGGGACACGGTGTACAGGTGGATCAGGGAGCACAGCGACTTCTCGGACGCGGTGTCTCGCGCACGGCCTGCTCGGGTGCTGTTCCTGGAACGCAAGCTGTTGCGGGCGCGCAAGGGCGCGGAAACCAGCGCCGCCGTGTTCGCGCTGAAGAACGCAGACCCCGAGGAGTGGCGCGACGTGCGCTCGGTCGAGCATGGGCACACGCTGAAGGTCGAAACCCTCACGGATGCGCAGCTCTACGCCATCGCAAGCCAGAAGGCGGGGGCACATGGCACTGTGATCGATGGGGAATACACCCGAACTGCCGACGAACCGACACAGTGAAACGACCGTTTCAGTGTTGCGGTCCCCTCGGGCTGTGACGTGGTGTGGTTGCGTCCCGGTGACGTGACCAGCTCGCATCAGGTACGACGCATGCGAGCGCATCGGAATAGGTGAGCGATCCCAAGGGGGTGGGGGCCGTGCCCCTCTGCCAGGGGGACCGGGGAGGGAAAAATCTAGGCGGGGAAGCATGCTTTTATTGACACCCCACCCGATGTCACCGCCATTCCAGAAATTCGCAGTCACGCCGTGGGCGTGTGCAGGGGGCCTCGGCCCCACGGGACCAGCGGGCGGTGTCCCTGTCGGACCAACAACACCCGCAGCGGCGGCATTCCTCATGGTACGGCGCTTGCGGGCAAAAGCGGACATCCACCAACTGACAGTCCCCGCCGAAACTGTCGAAAATGACCCGTACCGGACGTCGAGATTCGTTCGTAATCGATCTCAATGTTGCGCCCGCAGTTTGTGTCTGACGAACGGTCCTCCGCCCGGCTCCGCTTCGCGCGCGGCAACCATGTCCGCCTTCGGACAATTGTCAAACCTCAAACAGCAGGCTGAACGAGTTGTCCGTCAACGTCAGCATCACTGACGTAAGCACGAACGCCTGGTCGCAAGCCGCACTCGATGGTTGTCTGGCTTGATCTGAATCAAAAGCGGGCTCTCCCGAGAATTGGAGGTTGGCTTTCCGTGCGTCAGGCAAAAGCGTGACATGCACTGCAACCGGAGAGTGACCATGTTTGACTGCATTCTCAAGAACAGGCCGCGAGCTGGAGCGAGCGTTTCGCCGAGGAAGGCGACAGGTTGGCATAAGCGGGTCACGGCTACATTCCTCGGAGCAACGACACTTATGTCATTGTCAATGACCGGGCTGACGAGCATGCCCGCTGCGGCACAGCAGCAGAAACCAAACATTCTCTTCATCATGGGCGACGACATCGGCATTATGCAGCCCTGATGGTCGGTGAGACACCCAACATCGACCGCATCGGACGAGAGGGTGCGAAGTTCATGACCTACTACGCCGAGCAAAGCTGCACTGCCGGGCGCACCGCCTTCTTCACCGGCATGACGCCGCTGCGCGCCGGCATGATTCCGCCGCAACTGCCCGGCAGCCCATCCTTCCTGCAGCCCGGCACGCCGTCGCTGGCCAAGTTCCTGCTCGACCTCGGCTACAACACCGGCGAGTTCGGCAAGAACCATCTCGGCGACCACTCGGCAGCGCTGCCGACGGCACACGGCTTCCAAGAGTTCTGGGGCTACCTTTATCACCTCGATGCGATGCAGGGCGTGAGCTTCCCCGACATCAACAAGACTCCGACCGAACAGGCCATCGTTCCACCTTGCAAGAACACGCCGGTGCGCGGCCTTTCCGAGGTTCCGGGCGCGGTGGATCCGGAGACCACGCTTTGCATGACGCCGCCGCGGCCGGTACTCGCCTGTACCTCTTCCGACGGCACCGAGCAGAACCAGACCTGCAAGGACGAGGGCCCGATGACGCTGAAGCGCTCTGAAACCGCGGATGAGGAAATCTCGGCCAAGGTCATCGACTTCCTCGACCGCAACGATCCGAAGAAGACCAACAAGCCGTTCTTCGTCTGGTACAACCCAGCACGCATGCACATCACCACGATGCTGTCGGACAAGTACATGGCGATGGTAGGGACGCCCGGCGGCAAAGACTGGGGCGTCAACGAAGCCGGCATGAAGCAGATGGACGACAACATCGGCTATGTGATCAAGAAACTCGAAGACATGGGCCAGCTCGACAACACGATTCTGGTCTTTACCACCGACAACGGCGCCGAAGTCATCACTTTCCCCGATGGCGGCAACACGCCCTTCAAAGGTGGCAAGTTGACCACCTGGGAGGGCGGCATGCGCGCTCCGTGTGTCATTCGCTGGCCGGGCAAAATCAAGCCTGGCACCGTCCTGGACGACATCTTCGCATCGTATGACTGGTTGCCGACCTTTGTTGAAATCGCCGGTGGCGCCAAGGGCAACGACCTCAACAAGCAGATCATGGAGGGCAGGTATCCCGGCATCGTCAAGACAAAGCTTCAGGGGGTCAACCAGCTCGACTATCTGACCGGCAAGTCGGAGAAGTCGGCACGTGATAGTTTCTTCTATTACGGAGGTCCGGTTCCGTCGGCAGTGCGTTACAAGAACTGGAAGATCTACTTCGCGATGGCATCCGAGGCCGCGACCGGTGGCCTGATGGGGGTCCATACCTTCCATTGGCCTTTGGTCGCCAACATCAAAAGGGATCCGTTCGAGGGGTCCGTCGGTTTCGAACCGAAAACCCTTCTCGGCCAGGGCGGCGCACTTGCCGGACCCGTTACCGCCTACATCTACGACTGGAACATCATCCCTGTCGGTCAGGCGCTGTGGCTGAAAGAACTAGAAAGCTACGGTCCGTTCCCGGCGCTTCAGTCCCCGGCGTCCTACAGCCTAGCCCAGGTTCTCACGGAGGTTAAGGAACAAATGAAGAGGACTCGCGCCAACGGAGACTAGGTCGTAGCGAGCCAGTAGTGACCTGTCAGAGCTACAAGAGGCCGCCTCAGTTGGCGGCCTCTTTCATTTGTCGATGTGTCCCATGTCGCCTGTTGGCCCATCACGACATTTGCTGCGGTTGCACAAAGGCGGTCGGTATCGGAGCAAAGCGGACATCGCCGACGGTTTATGAGGACACGGCCTAAGTGGCGGGTTTTCCACGCCTATGCCTTCGAGGCAAACTACGTCACGAATCTCCACCACATCACCCGCGTCAAGCCCCCCAAAAATTCTTTGGATCGAACTCTTTACGATAGGGGCGATTTGTGCGTACTTTTCGGCAAGCCCCCGACATACCGCTTTAGGCCGCCCCTGCGGCGGTGTCATCGGGGCCTTGTCGGGCAGTGCAGCCTCAGCCCCCCAGCCCAATCTGCACTGACCCGGCTACAATCATCGAGGACAGACGATGATGTGCGAGCGTTGCGAAGCGATGGAAGACGGACTGCAGTCGATTGTGCAGTGGTCTGAAGCCTATCCCCTCTCTGTTTTCCCCGAACCCGATCTGAAGAAGGCGCGCGCCGCGCTGGAAGCTGCAGGCATCAGCCTCGACAGCATCTCAGCGCATTGCATGCGCCACGTCATCACGTCGGTCGGAGAAATCGCGCGGAGGGCATTGGGTCATGACTGAACGCAGCCAGTTCAACGCCCAGATCGCCCGGCTCGAGGCCCGCGTCGCGGTGCTGGAGCAGGTGATCTTCCAGCTCAACCCGTCCGCGCTCCGTCCGAACATCGACAGCGTCGAGGCGGTGAAGAATTTTCTGCGCAAGCACGACATCGACAAGCTGTCGCCGCACGTCGCGCGGTTTCTGAGCGACCAGCTGCCGGTCGATTGGCGCGCGCTCGCCAACAGCGCGGGCGCAATCCAGACCTTCAAGCTGCTCGCGCAGAACGTCTCGATCATCGACGCGCGCAGGAGGCTGTCGTGACCGATCACGAGTATGAGCTGGCCCGGCTCAAGTTCATCGATGCGATCCCCGCCAATATCGCGGTCGCCGACGCGCTCGCGCTCCTCGCTGATGTTCTGGTCTCCATCGCGGCCGAAGCCGGGATGGAGAAGCCCGCGTTCATGGACTGCGTCGAAACCAGCTGGGACTTGCTGGGAGAATGACGCGCGATGACCTCATCGACATCATCCGCGACGAGCTGAAGCGCCAACAGCGCGACCGCAAGGTCTCTCTGGTGCCGGTCGAGACGCCCGACAAGTTCGATGTGATCGGCGTGATCGATGTCCACGCACTCGCCGACGCCATCGCGCGCGAGCTGCCGTCGTGACAGAGTCCGCGCACGACCGTGACCTGCGTCTCGTGTGCGACTTGCGCAAATATCGCTCTGCGCAGGAGCAGAAAGTGATCGACCTGCTGTTCGCCAAGCTGATGCGCGGTGACAGGCGCGGGTTCGAGCACTCCTTGCGCAGCCGCACCGCCGCCGCCCTGCGCCGCCGTGGCGTGATCAGGGTGGAGCGGGCGCAATGAACGTCATCGTGTGCGGCGGGCGCACCTTCGAAAACTACGCGGCGGTCAAGAAGTATCTCGACATGCTGCACGACCTCCACCGCTTCACGCTGCTGATCCACGGCAGGGCGAAGGGCGCGGACACCTGCGCACATCGCTGGGCGGGCGAGCACAAGGTGCCGGTCGAGATGTTTCCGGCGCACTGGCGGCTGCACGGCAACAGCGCCGGGCCCATCCGCAACAAGCAGATGCTGGCCGAGGGCAAGCCGCAGCTCGTGGTCGCGTTTCCTGGCGGCGACGGCACCGCCGATATGTGCAGGCAGGCCCGCGCTGCGGGCGTCACAGTGATTGATCTGAAAGATGAGCGCACGAGGGCAGAGGTAACACAGCGATGGCGGACGAATACGGCCCCCTCGACCGTATCCGCTACCGGCCCAACCTGTCCGAACCGCTCAGCAACCTGACGCAGGACGCCGCCGAAGCGGCAGCAGCTCGCATGCGGCGCTCCGTGATATCGGATGTGCGCCGCAATTCCGCTCTGGAGGGTGGCGCCGACGCCGCCTCGATGGCGGCGGGGCTTGTCCCCGGCGCTGGCATCGCCGACGTGCTCGGTCTGCTGCCGGATTTCAGGGGCGGCTATCAGCCGTCGTTCGGCCGCAACCTCCTCAGCGGCAATTATCGCGACGCGGCGCTGCAGACCCTCGGGCTCGGCGGCGACATGATGCTGGCGACGCCGCTGGCTGCGCTCGGCGTGGCTGCGAAGGGCGCCCGTGAAGCAGCTCGCGTGCCCATCGCTGCCGGTGATCTGCGCGTCTCGACGCGCTTCCCGACCGCCGTGAAGGCGACCGAAGACCCGCTGCGGCAGCACCTGTCGATTGGCGTCGATGAGATGAAGGCGGACCCGGAGGGCTTCGCGCACAACACCTCGCTGCTGTCGCGCTATCCGGGCTTCGCGCGGCTGCAGGGCATGGCGCCCGAGGAGGCGGCAAAGGCCTATGTCGATCAGGCCGCTGGCAACATGCGCTTCCTGTACGAAAACTCGCCCGGCGAGATGAAGGCGCGCGCGCCGCACTGGTACGAGGGCGCGAACCGCATTTCCGATGCGATGGCGCAGCGCTGGGGCATCCCGCGTCAGAGCGCGTCGGCCGCGCTGGCGTCGTTGTCGCCGCAAAAGGACTGGTTCATGAACGCCACGCTCGGCGAGCGCGTCGGCGACATCGTCATGGACAATCCGCGCGCGTCCGGCGACATGGTCAACTGGATCAGGTCGCAGCCGAAGGTGATGGCTGCGCCTGGCGCCGAAGATGCGCTGCGCGAGATCACCGGTAAGCGGCTCGATCAGGTCGATCCGAAGAACGCGGCGCTGTTCGTGCGCGCCTTCGACGAGGCGCACAACACGCGCAACTATCGCTCGATCCTGCCGGAAGGCGACTATGGTGATTTCATCACCACGATGTCCGGTGATCCCAGCAAGGTGGCGTGGGGCACGTTCGGCGACATCGACAAGGCGGTGCGCGCGATCCGCTCGGGCGGTGACATGGGCATCATTTCGCCGCTGCTCGGCGAGAAGCACAAAGTGCGCTCGTTCTACAACAACATCGAGGTGCCGAACGACCCGCGCTTCGGCGACGTGACGGCGGACACCCATCAGGTGGCTGCGGCGCAGATGCGTCCACTGTCCGGGGCGTCGGAGGCGGTGATCCAGCATCTGGCGTCCGGCGGCCCGGCCGGTTCGGTGAACGCGCGCTCCAGCGCCATCACCGGGGTCAAGGGCACCTATGGTCTGGTGAACGATGCCACGCGGCAGTTTGCCGAGAGCGTCGGCCTGATCCCGCGCGCGGGCCAGTCCGCAACGTGGGAGCCGGTGCGCGAGCTATTCCCCGCGAAGTGGAAAACGGCTAAGAATAATGCTGCCGTTGACGACATCTGGGGGGCCTACGACCGTGGCGACATCTCAATCGACCAAGCCCGAAGTGCTATCTTCGGTCTTGCTGGCGGAATTGGTACGCCTGAGTGGGCGCGAAGCGGCATTAGCGCGACTGCTCCCCATCAGGGATCAACATATCGGTAAGCTCGCCGAAGGCTTCATCGCCATCAACTGGTGGGGCGAGGTGCCTGAAGTGATCGAGCCTGAGGAGCAGTACATCATCGATCTGCTGCGCGAGTACGACGCGGCGCTCACCCGAGAGGCGAGCGAGTAATAAATTCGCGCAACTGCCGCTGGGCGCTCTCGTACTTTGTGCGCCTGTCAAGCCGCGATGCGGTCCATGCGACTTCTGCACCGGTCGCCTCGTAATTGTTGCGAGTTCGTAATGTTTGGCGTTTGATGGTTCTCCCTTGGGAGGGGAGCCCGCAATGCCACAAGAAAACGAGCGGCACCACTTCGCACTTATGTCAGTGGTCGATGCGTTCACGGACATCACCGGAATTTCGGCCAAGCGGCTCGGTCGCTTGATCGGGATGCCGCATTTTGTATCCCACGTTCATGATGGCGTGGCGAACGAGCAGGAAATCCGGGCGGCCTTCGACCTGATGGGCCGCTTCTTCAGCAATCATGATCTCGGCGGAAGACGCCGCAGGGGAAATCCTCCGGCGAAAACTGCTTCGCGCGTCTCTCGCGGAGTGGTGCATTGCAAACGGCTACACGCCAGCCCGTCACCATCTGCTGCTGATCGAAAAGCTGGAGGCCCTTGCGCGGGGTGACATCCCGCGCCTCGCGATCTTCATGCCGCCGGGCTCGGCGAAATCGACCTACGCCTCGGTACTGTTTCCTCCGTGGGCGATGTCGCAGTTTCCGAAGGCGCAGTTTCTCGCCGCCTCGCACACCACGGAGCTGGCAGAGCGCTGGGGGCGCCGCGTCCGCAATCTGATCGCGGAGCACTCCTCGATCCTCGGCATCACGCCCGACGACCAGAACCAGGCGGCGGGCCGCTGGGCGATCAAGGAAGGCGGCGAGTATCTCGCGGCAGGCGCGCGCATCGGCATCGCCGGTTTCCGCGCGCTGTTCGGCGTGATCGACGATCCCCTGCGTTCGCGCGAGGACGCCGACAGCGAGGCGATCCGCGAGCGGCTCTGGGAGTGGTACCTCTACGACTTCCGGCCCCGCCTGATCCCCGGCGCGCGTCAGCTGCTGATCCAGACGCGCTGGCACGAGGACGATCTCGCGGGCCGCTGCCTCAACCATCAGCCGTGGGAAGTGATCTCGCTGCCCGCTGAGGCGAAGGCGAATGACCAGCTCGGCCGCGCGCCCGGCGAGTTCCTGTGGGGGGACGATGCCTACGGCTACGGCGAACAGCTGCGCGAGCTGAAGGAGACGACGCCGCCGCGCGTGTGGTCGGCGCTGTACCAGCAGGCGCCGGCTCCCGACGAGGGCGACTTCTTCAAGACCCAGTGGTTCAAGCCGCTCGACATCGCGCCATCGCACACCTTGATGCGCTGCTAGGGCGCGAGCGACTACGCGGTGACCGACAACGGCGGCGACTTCACCGTGCATGTCGTGATCGGGGTCGATCACATGAACAATCTCTATCTGCTCGACATCTGGCGCGGCCAGAGGACGACCGATGTCTGGATCGACGCGTTTTGCGATCTGGTCGAGAAGTACAAGCCGCTCGCATGGGCTGAGGAGACCGGCCAGATCAAGGCCTCGGTCGGGCCGTTCCTTGAGCGTCGCATGCGTGACCGTCGCGTGTGGGTCAATCGCGAGCAGTTTCCGACGCGCGGCGACAAGGCGGTGCGCGCGCGCTCGATCCAAGGTCGGCTCGCGCTCGACGGCATCTTCTATCCGAAGAACGCGCCGTGGGCGGCGGACTTCTTCGCGGAAGTTCTCAACCTGTGGGTTGGCAAGCACGACGACCAGGGCGACGCGCTCGGCCTTGTCGGCCAGCTGCTCGACAAGATGGTGAAGGGCCGCGTCGGCGCAGCGCCGACCGTCAAGCTGCCGGATGACGGCTACCGCTCGGTGAAACGCAACAACAATGTGGATGCCATGACGCTATGATCAATCTCGACACGGCTGTCGCAAACTACGCGAGCTACGAGAGTCCCAGCGACACAGCCACCTCGAAGCTGATCATCCGCCGCCGTGAGTTCGAGGACTACTGCTCGGCGAAATCGCGCGAGATCGAGGAGCAGCGCCAGTCGTGGCGCTACTATCACGTCGATCAGTGGACGCCAGAGCAGCTGAAGGTGCTGCGCAAGCGGCACCAGCCGCCGATCACTTTCGACCGCACCGGGCGCAAGATCGACAGCCTGTCGGGCACCATCCGCCGCCTGCGCACCGACCCGAAGTGCTATCCGAATACGCCGAACGGCGAGCAGGGGGCTGAGGTCGCGACGCAGGTGATCCGCACCATCAACGACGCCTCGTTCGCCGAAGACCTTGAAGTGGAGTGCTGCCGCGACGCGCTGGTGCATGGCATCGGAATCGACGAGCTGATGCTGGTGCCCGGTGACAAGGGCGACCCCGATCTGCGCTTCGTCTATGTGGACCCTCGCACGTTCTTCTACGACCCGCGCTCGTTGCGCTCCAACTTCGGCGACACCCGCTTTCACGGCGTCTACAAATGGGCGGACATCGACGAGCTGGACGCGCTCGCTGACGGCGCGTCGGAGCTCGTCAAGGAGCATCTCGACAGCGACGGCGGCTACTGGACAGCATTCGACACCGACCGCGAGAACCTCTGGGTCGATAGCCGCCGCCGCGTGCGCCTGATCGACCACTGGTACAAGCGCGGCGATCAGTGGCGCTGGTGCCTGCACACGGGCAGGGTCGAGATCATGAGCGGCGAGAGCCAGTTCTTCAACGAACGCGGCCTGTCGATCTCCAAGTATCACGCGTTCGCCAACATGATCGACATCGACGGCGATCACTACGGCTTCGTGCGCCGCCTCAAGGGACCGCAGGACGGGCTCAACCAGCACCGCTCCAAGGCGATCCACATCATGAACACGCGGCAGCTCAAGATCGCGCAGGGTGCCGTTGACGACATCGAGGTGACGCGGCGCGAGGCTGCGCGGCCTGACGGCGTGCTGGTCTACACCGGAGACCCGAAGGCGCTGGAGGTGCTGCAGCCGGAGCAGGAGTTCCTGCAGCAGACCAAATACTACGAAGACGCAAAGACCGAGATCGACAGCTTCGGCCCGAACCAGCAGCTGATCCAGGAATTTGGCCAGAACGTCTCCGGTCGCGCGGCGAACATGCTGCAGCAGGCCGGGCTCGCGGAGCTGGGGCCGTTCCTGAAAAATTTCCGCATGTGGAAGCTGGAGCGCTACCGCGCCTGCTGGGTCGCCGCGCAGCATTACTGGACCGGCGAGCGTTTCCTGCGCGTGACCGGCGACCAGAACGTCGCGCAGTTCATGCAGATCAACGGCGTCGAGCTGGACCCGTATGGCCGCCCGATGCTGGTCAACGTGCTCGGCAACATCGATGTCGAGATCAAGGTCGATGAGGGCCCCGACACCGAGACGGTGATGGGCGACATCTTCGACCTGCTGATGTCGCTGAACCAGAACAACGTGCCGGTGCCGCCGCAGCTCATCATCGAGGCGTCGAACCTGCCGCTGTCGGAGAAGAAGAAGCTGCTCGGCATGCTGGCGCAGCCCGATCCTGCGAAGCAGGCAGCGCAGAACGCCATCATCCAGAAGACCATGGCCGAAGCTGCTCTCGCCAACGCGCAGGCGGGCAAGGCGCAGGCCGACGCAGGCAAGGCGCAGACCGCAGGCATGCTCAACATCGCCAAGGCACGCACCGAAGGCATGCCGGACGGCGGCCCCGAACCGAAGACGCCGCTCGACTACGCGGAGCAGCTCGCCAACATCGCGGAGACGCAGGCGACCGCGGAGCACAAGCGCGCCTCGGCCGAAGCGTTGCGCAACAAGGACCGCGTCACGCCGCTGCAGCTGCTCGCGGACCACGCGCAGCGTCATGCTGATCGCTTCTCGCAGTCCATCGAGCAGATCGCCAGCCGTGGCATCGAGACTTATCACCGCAATCTCGACCGGCGCGTGGATGACTTCCACCGCGCCGAAGATCGCGACAGCCGCGAGCGCGTCGCGCGCTTCGCCGCCGCGCGTCGTCAGACTGCACAGAAATAGAAAACCGTCGTCGCGTTCCTGTCGTTCTGCGGCAGGCCGGTGACGGGCGGGCGCGGCCTGTCCCCGTGCCCGCAACACCCTTCGTCCGCGTGAACGCAATCACGCACCACGCCTGACGCGAGCGACATCGCGTCACCCAGCGAGAGGGATGTCTCGCCACGCCGCTCGTCGCGATAGCCGGGCCACGTTTGCCGGAAACGACATTCCGGGGAGACCACAAGGCAATGACTGACGTAACGCAGGGCGCTGACGCGCTCGACGAGAATGCTTTGTTCAACGCGGCTGTCGAAGCCGAAACGCTCGACAAGTTCGAGAACCCGCCACCCGTGAAGGAGCCGGACAAACCGGTCGCCCTGGCACCGGACGGAAAGACCGAACCGAAGCCCGAACTGAAGCCCGAAGCCAAGACCGACGACAACGCGCCCGTTCCTCCGGGTCGCTTGCGCGAGGAGGCTGAAGCGCGGCGCAGGGCCGAACGTGAACGCGACGATCTGCGGGCCCAGATGCAGCTGCTGGCGCGGCAAGCGCCGCCACAGCAGCAGCGCGAGCAGCCCAAGGGCGTTGACCTGTTCGAGAACCCCTCGGGGTTCGTGCAGCAGGAGCTGAAGCCGTACCTCGAAACCATCCAGTCGCAATTCCAGATGCAGCGTGAAGCGATGTCACTCGACTTCGCCCTGCAGCGGCATGGCGAGGAGAGGGTGGGTTCCGCACGGCAGGCCCTCGAACAGGGCATGCAGCGCGGTGATCCGCACGCGTGGAGCACCTACCAGCGCGCAATGGGTTCGCACGATCCCTACGGTGTCATCGTCAAATGGCATCAGGACGGCGAGACGCTGCGCAACATCGGTGGTGATCTCGACGGGTACAGGAAGCGCATTCTCGAAGAAGCACTGGCCGATCCCGAGTACCGGGCTCGCGTCATTGAAGCTGCGAAAGGTCAAGCGGCAGCGACAGGTCAACACGTCGCTCGCCCCGTCAAGCCTGCGGTCGCCTCTCCATCGCTCGGCAACATCGGTGCCGGTGGAGGCGACGCTCAAGTCGTCGAACCCTCCGACGCAGAACTGTTCCGGGCCGCAACTCAGGCAAAGCGGCGCTGAACACACAGGGCATCGCGAGAGCGAGCCCGCACGCGCCGCGCATCACCAATGGTGAGCGGCTATGCTTACGTCCAACCACGTCAATAACGAGGTCATCAAGTTTCGCCGTCAGGTGATCTCGGACTTCCTGCGGCGCTCGCGTTTCGATCCGTTCATGGGCGACAGCTCCACGAACGTCATCGTGCGCCTCGCCGATCTCGAAAGCATGGCAAGCAGGTCAACGTCCCGCTCGTCAACCAGATGTCAGGTGACGGCGTCGGCGCTGGTACGCTGCGCGGCAACGAGGAAATGCTCGACAGCTACGGCTTCCCGCTGTGGGCGGACTGGGCCCGCAACGCGGTCGCCAACAACCGCGCGTCGAACAAGGAGTCCTCGTTCAACGTCCGCTCGACCGCGCGCGATCTCCTGCGCGGCTGGGCACGCCGCGTCGTTCGTGACGACATCACGGACGCGCTGCTGTCGATCCCGACCGCGTCGGTGCAGGCGAACCGCTTCGGCGTTCCCGGCAACCGCGTCAACGGGATCAAGTGGTCGGCGGCGAGCGCAGGCCAGAAGGACAGCTGGATGAACGCGAACCTCGACCGCGTCCAGTTCGGCACGGTGGCCGCCTCGGCGGTGCCGTCCACCTTCGCGGCAGCGGCGCTGCTGCTCGACACCACCGCCGACATCATGACGGCGGCAGTGGGCTCGCTTGCCAAGCAGAAGGCGAAGCAGTCGGGCGTCTCCTCGGCCAATCCGGGCGTCTACAACGGCCGCCCCAAGATCACGCCGTGGGAGATCGAGGAGCTGGACGAGGAAATGTACGTCTGTTTCCTCGGCGACGGCGCGTTCCGCAGCTTGCAGAACGATCCCGTCATGTACCAGGCGAACCGCGACGCGCGTGCGCGTGAGGGCAACCCCACCAGCACCAACCCGATCTTCACGGGCGGTGCGCTGCTGTTCGACGGTGTTCTCTACAAGAACATCCCCGAGATCACGCAGCGTCTGAACCTCGGCACCATCGGCACCGCGTCGGCGAACGTCGAGCCGTTCTTCCTCTGCGGTCAGGCCGCGCTGGCCTATGCGACCGGCCAGATGCCGCGCCCGACGCAGCTGGAGGACGGCGACTACGACTTCGTCACCGGTCTCGGCATCGAGGCGCAGTACGGCGTCGGCAAGATCGCCAAGGCACCGCTCACGGCGTCCGGCGCGACGGTCGGCGATCTCGTCGATTGGGGCATGGTCACCGGCTTCGTCGCCACGACCTGATCTATCGACCCACAACAGCGACAGCGTGGACGGACCCGCCCGCGCTGATTTTTCTCGAACGATGAGATCATGACCATGGCTCCTCGCACTGCATACCGTCAGCCGCAGGCTGGCGGTCAGGGTTTCGCCCGCACCAAGAAGGTGTTCGGCGGCCCCACCATCACGCTCGTTGCCGGTGACGTTGCGCTCAACGCGCAGACGGCCATCGCCCGTGTGCCCAAGGGCTTCATCCTGCAGTCCATCGGCGGCACGGTCGGCGACCTCGATACCGGCGCGGCCCTGATGCTGGCGCTCGGTGACGCCGCCAACAACGCGCGCTTCTTCGCCGCCAACGCGATTGGACAGGCGGGCGGCGCGATGCCTGCGCTGGTCGCCGGTTCGGTCGGCTACGAGTTCACCGACGACACCGACATCCTGTTGACGGCAACGGTGGCGGCAGCGGGTCTCAGCCCGACACCCACGATCAACCTGCTGCTGGAAGGCTACATGAAGTGAGGGAACGCCGGGCTTCGGCCCGGCGCTTTTTCCGTTTCATGTGGAACGCACACCGTAAAGGGAAACGTGATGAAGAAAGCAACTGTGACGTACACCGCGCCGAAGGGCGAGGCGAAGACGCTGGACATCGGCGGCACCACGCTCGTCACCGGCAAGCCCGACACCGTGGTCTGCGACGACGCATTGATGGCGCGCCTGGAGAAGGCGGGCGGCATGCTCAAGGTCGAAGGCGTGAGCGATTACACGCCGCCGAAGGAGGTCTCCAAGGGTGATGAGCCCAAGGAGGGCCCGAAAACCGAAGCCAAGGACGAGCACATCGGCAAGGCGCACCGCTAAGCCGAAGGCGAAGAAGAAGGTGAAGAAGGGCCGCCGTTGAGCGGCCCTTTTCATTTGGGGAGACATCATGGCCATCGAGATCATCAACGGCCCGACGATTGCGGCGGGCGAGAGCCTGTCCGACGCCGTCGATTGCAGCGCGGGCCAGATCGTGCGGCTCACCATGCCCGGCGACTGGCTGAACGCGCCGCTGACGTTCCAGATTTCCAGTGACGGCCTGTTCTTCAACGATGTGTTCGACAACAAGGGCATCGAGCTGAAATCGATCGTGGTGGCGGGCACGGCGGTGATCGTCCCGGCCGACTATCTGGCCGCCGCCAGTTTCATCAAGTTCCGCTCGGGCACGCGTGACCTGCCGGTGACGCAGCCTGCGGAGCGCGTCTTCGCCATCGCGCTGGAGGTGATCCCCGGTCCCACCACCGAACCCGCCCTGCGCATCAAGCTGGTGCCGTGATGGCAGAGACCCACAGCGCTGAGGAGCTGATCAACAAGGCTGCAGCGATCCTCGGCAAGTATGTGCCGGGCGAGGCGCTCGGCGATGTCGAGCACGCGACCATCGACCGCTGCATCGACGATGTGATCGCCGAGATCAACAAGATCGTCGCCATCTCCGACCGCGACGAAATCCCCAACCTCGTGTTCGAGACCATGGCGCGCCTCGTCGCGATCTACGCGGCGGCCGAGTTCTCGAACCAGCCGCTCGATCTGATGGCGGTGCAGCAGCACGAGCAGCGGCTGCGCTACCTGATCGCGCAGACGCCGACCTACGAAGTGCTGGCGGTGAATTACTTCTGATGAGCGATGTCCCGTTTCCTCTCCTGACAGCGCCGGGTCTCAAGCCGCAGGCCGCAGGAGGCCGCGTGCTCAACTGCTACCCGGAGAAGCTGCCCGAGACCGCTGGCAAGCCGTATGGCTGGTTCAGGGTGCCGGGCCTCAGCGCGTTCGGCACGACGCCGAGTGGCCGCTTCCGTGGCGGCGTGCTGGTCAACAACACGTTCTATGGCGTGTTCGGCACGTCGGTCTATTCGTGGTCGGCCGCTGGCGGCGTGGGCACGCTGCTGCCGGGCGCGATCCCCGGCAGCGAGATCGTGTTCGGTGCGCGCAACAACGCCGCCAATCCCGACGTGGTGTTTGTCTCGCCGGGCAACGGCGCATTCTGGATCAACGGCAGCGGTCAGGTCGTCACCTATCCCGACGCCAATGTCGGCCAGCCCAACGCGGTGGTGTTCCACAAGGGCTTCTTCGTCTTCACCTATGGCAACGGCACCACGCGCACCTCGAACGTCAACGTCACCACCATCAACGTGCTCAACTCGGCCACCGCCGAGAGCAAGCCCGACACGCTCTACCGTCCGGTGCCGCTCGCCAACGGCCAGCTGCTGCTGTGCGGCTCGACCTCGCTGGAGGTGTGGGGCGGCGCGAACGACAGCGGCTACCCGTTCTCCTACATCGCGACCATCGGGCGCGGCCTCGTTGGGCCCGCCGCGATTGCAGGTAGCGAGGACGGTTTCGGCAAGGGCATCTTCCTCGTCGGCGACGACTACCGCGTCTCGCGCCTCAACGGATACGAGTGCGTGCCGATCTCGAACTCCGACATCGACACGCTGATCGAGCGCGAACCGGTCAAGAGCAACATTCGCGTCGGCGTGTTCAACTCGCGTGGCCACGGCTTCGTCGTTGTCCAGGGCGCGGCGTGGTGCTGGATTTTCGACACCACGCTCAACACATGGCACGAGCGGCGCTCGTACCTGCAGCAGTATTGGCGCGGCCTCTATCCCGTGCAGGCTTTCAACAAGTGGCTGTGCGGCGACAGCGACGGCGCCAACCTGTGCGAGATCAGCGCGCAGGTGCGCAAGGAGCTGGGCAACCCGATCAACATGCGGATCGAGACCGGCCCGTTCGGTTCATTCCCCAACGCGGTGCGGATCAACGCCATCGAGCTGTATTTGACCAAGGGCGCGAGCGACGCGACCGGTCACGACCCCGACGAGACCAATGTCGAGATCGCGATCTCGATCTCCCGCAACGGGGGTCAGAACTGGTCGAACCCGCGCAACGTCAAGATCGGGCGGCAGGCGATCACCAACGGGCGGGTGCGCGCCTCGATCTGGGGACAGGCCGAAGTGCAGGGCGTGCGCTGGCGGTTCGAGGAGAGCGCGGGCGTGGACTTCGCTTTCATGGGCGCCGACATGCTCGGGGACAAGCTGCGATGAGGACGAAGTTCTCGTTGCCCGCGCAGAACGTGCCGATCCTTTTGCCTGACGGCACCATGAACCCGACTTGGTACGAGAAGCTCAAGGTGATCGAGAGCTTCGTCAATCTGTTCGGCTACATCGAATTTTCGCGGCCGACCTCTCCACCCGCATCGCCGCCGACCGTCACCTCGATTGCCAACAATCAGGTGCTGATCTGGGACGCGACACAGGGCCAGTTCAAGGCTGGAGCAAACTGACATGGCTGGTTTCTTTGACACGCTGTTCGGCGGTGGTGCCGAACGCGAAGCTGCGGAAGCCAACCGGCGGCTCGCGGCCGAGTACCAGACCTCCTCGCTTGATGCGCTCAAGAACACCTACGGCGAAGGCACTGCCGCGCTCAACAAGGGCATCTCGGCTTACGACCCGCTCGCCGCGCTCGGCACCAAATACAACGCTGCAGGCGATGTCTGGATGAACGCGCTCGGCGTCAACGGCACCGATGCCGCGAAGGGCGCGCAGTCCGTCTTCCAGACCACGCCCGGCTATGAGCTGACGCAGAACGCCGCGCTCGATGCCATCGACCGCAGGCGCGCCATCGGTGGCATGTATGCGAGCGGCAACGCCGACATCGACACCGGCAACTGGATCACCAAGAACCTCTACGAGACACAGTACCAGCCGTGGATGGCGGGCCTGCAGGGCGCTGCTGGCATGGGCGGCCAGTACACGGCGGCGGCGGCGCAGGGCCAGCAGGGCGGCTACACCAACCTCGCGAACCTCGCCTCGCAGTACGGCCAGAACCAGACCAACGTCTACGGCAACAACATGAGCACCAACGTCGCGGCGAACAACCAGCAGGCCGCAGGCGAGGCGGCGGGCGCGAAGAACCTGCTCGGCGCGGGCCTGTCCATCGCGGGCGCTGCGTTCGGCATGCCGGGCCTCGGCTCCAGCTTCACGGGCGGCGGCGGTGGTGGTGGCGGCGGTGCCTACTCTGGCGGCTCCTACAACTTCTCAGGCTCGCCGCTCGGGCAGGGCCTGAGCAAGTTGGGCGGCATGTTCGGCTTCGGCTAGGAGACCGGCGATGGCGATCAACCCTGTCCGGTATGACATGCCGGGCTCCTTCATCGGCGAGATCGACTGGTCACCGCTGGCGCGCATCGGTGAGACGCTGCGGAAGAACCGCGAGGAGGAGGAAGCCGCGCGGCTGATCGCGCAGCTCTACGGCTCGGGTCAGAATGGCCCCCAGCAGAATGGCCCTCAGGTGACTCAGGCGCCGCCCGTGGGGAGTCCGCCGGTCGCCGCTGCACCAGCAGGCCCCGCCGTCACGGAGCGCATCCCGCTGCCCCGGCCGCGTCCGCAGGAGGCGACTGGACTGCCGGGTCCGACCGTGCCGCCGGGCGTCACGGCACCGCCTTGGTTCGACCAGGCGGCGGCCCAGACCTTCGGCCAGTATCCGCTCCGCAGTGGCACCGCGCCGGTCCCTGCCACGCAACCACCGCCGTGGCCGGATGCGCCTGCCGCTCCGGCTGAGCCTGCCGTGGCCGGACCTGCTGCACCTGCTCCTGTCGCACCTGCGCTGGCGGCTGCTGCACCTGTCGCGCAGGCGGCCGACCCCATGGCGCGCTATGCGCAGGCAACGTCCGCCATTGAGAGCGGCAGCCCGCAGGGCAACTACCGGCTGGTCGGCCCGCAGACGAAGACCGGCGACCGCGCCTTCGGCCGCTATCAGGTGATGGGTGCGAACGTCCCCGAGTGGACGGAGCGCTATTACGGCCAGCGACTGACGCCGCGTGAGTTCCTGATCAATCCGCAAGCGCAGGACGCGGTCTACAAGGGCGAGTTCGGCCGCCTCGTCGATAAGTACGGCCCGACCGGCGCCGCCAAGGCGTGGTTCGCTGGCGAGCGCGGCATGAACAATCCGAACGCGCGCGACATTCTCGGCACCTCGGTGTCGTCCTACGCGGATCGCTTCAACCGCAACCTCGGCCTGCCGCCCGAGATCACGTCGGGGGCGTCGCGTGGCGCGCCGCAGAGCAACGCGCTCGCCTTCAACGAGGTGCGCAACAGCGCGGTCGGTGCGCTCGTCAGCGACCAGCCGCAGGCCCCGGCGATCAGCCCGGAGCAGCTCGCGGCGCTCGCCCGCAATCCATTGACGCGACCGCTCGCCATCGGCCTCGTGCAGAAGCAGCTTGATCCCGGCACCTACGACTTCAAGGTGGTCGGCGACAATCTGGTGCGGACCAACAGCCGCACCGGTCGCTCCGAGATCATGATGCGCGACGTGAAGAACGATTACGAGGTGAAGACGGTCAAGGACGACAGTGGCAACGAGCGGCTGGTGCGCGTGAAGAAGCAGGGCGCCGAAGGCCCGATTGACATCGGTGGCGGTGCAGCCGACGCGGGCGGGAAGGGCGGCAAGCTCCCGGCGAATTACCGCTGGCTCGATCCGAACGACCACGCCAAGGGCGTCGAGCCGATCCCCGGCGCGACCCCCGAGAAGATCGGCGACGAGATCGTCGCGCGCATCGGTCTCGCCAAATCGTTTATGGGCACGCTGCCCGATCTGCGCGCGCGCGTCGCGCGCGGCGATGTCGGCATCGAGAACTGGCAGAACCACGCGAAGGCGATTGCGAATGTCGGGGTGCCCGGCGAGACCAAGCGCATGCTGGACGCGGGCGCGGAGAGCCTGATCCGCCTGCTGACCGGCGCGGGCATGAGCCAGACGGAGGCAGAGCAGAACGCGCAGCAGTACCGCATCACGCCGCGTGACACGACCTTCACCATCAGCTCCAAGATCAACGGGCTTGAGCGGCACCTCAGCACGATGGGCGAGCTGCTCGGCAAGGGGAGGGGTGGCGGCAATCTGCTGACTGCGCCGTCGGCCGCTCCTGCCGCCGCACCGGCTCCTGCAGCAGCTGCAGGGCCAGCGCAGGGCGGCTACGTCGAGACCAAAACGATCAAGGGGAAGACCTATGGCCGCAAGGCTGACGGCAGCTGGGACGCGCTCTGATGGCAACGCCCGTCACCGATGCCGCACTGCTCGCTGAGCTGAACGGCTCTGCAGCGCCGACCAGCGGCACACCCGTCACCGATCCCGCCGTGCTCGCGGAGCTGGACCCGATCTCGTGGTCGGACGTGCCGGGGCGCGCGCTGCAGAACGCGCCATCGAGCATCGGCAACTTCGTTTCCGACATCGTGCAGCCGATCCTGCATCCAATCGACACCGCGACCGCGATCAAGAATGTCGGGCAGGGCTATCTCGAAAAGGGCGGCCTGATCTCTGGCGACGAGCACACCCAATATGCCGACGCGGTGAACCAGTATTTCGCCAACCGCTACACCTCGACGGAAGGCTTCAAGCGCGCCCTGGCGGAAGACCCTGCCGGTGTGTTCGGCGACATCTCGACCTTGCTCACGGGCGGCGAGGCGGTGCTCGGGCGCCTGCCGGGTCTCGCTGGCAAGGCCGCGAAGGCCGCAGGCACGGCGGGGCGTTTTGTCGATCCGCTCAATGCAGTGACCGCGCCTGCGGCTGGCGCAGTGTGGGGGGCGAACAAACTTCTCGGCGTCACGACCGGCGCGGGCGGGGAGGCCATTGCGGCGGCCCGGCAGGCGGGGCGCGAGGGCGGTGCCGCGTCGGAGGCGCTGACCTCGCAGATGCGCCGCAATGCGCCCATCGACGAGATTGTCGCCGACGCGCGCGCTGCGGCCAATCAGATGAAGCGCGACGCGCAGGCGAGCTATCAGCGCGAGATGGCCGCGACCCGCGCCAACCCGGCGCAGCTGCAGTTCAACGACATCGACGCTGCGGTGAACCGCATCGACAACATCGTCAATTATCACGGCAGGCCGCGTCAGGAGCTGCTGCCGATCCGCGACAGGCTGGTGGACCTCGTGAACGAGTGGAAGGGTCGCGACCCCGCCTTCTTCCACACGCCCGCAGGCTTCGACGAGCTGAAGAAAGTCGTCTACGAGGACGTGCTCGGGAAGATCCCGTTTGAGGACAAGGCGGCGCGCAAAATCGCTGGCGATCTCTACGACGCGGTCAAGGGCACCATCGTCAAGCAAGACCCGACCTATGCGAAGACGATGGCAGATTACGAGCGCTATTCGACCGCGCTGCGCGAGATCGAGCGCACACTGATCGGCAAGCCGAACGCGCCAGTCGAACCGGCGCTACGCAAACTGACCTCGATCATGCGCAACAACGTCAACACCAACTTCGGCAAGCGCATCGACATGGTGAGCCAACTCGAGGCCGCAGGCGCGCCGCAGCTCACCAACAAGATCGCGGGCGCGTCGCTGAACGCGTGGGAGCCGCGTGGTCTCGCGAGGGCGGCGAGTGGCGTCGAGCTGTTCCACGCGCTCGGCGATCTCGCCAGCGGTCACGTTGGTTCGCTCGCGCTGATCCCGGCGACGCTGGCGGCGGGCTCGCCGCGCATCGTCGGCGAAGGCTCGCACGCGCTCGGCGTCGCGCAGCGCTACATGGATCGGTTCGGCTATCGGGCACTGGAGGGGCTGCGGCAAACCGGCCGCGTCCCGCGACTATACGTTTCACCAAACCGCGATCAGTAGCCCGCCTCTGGCGGGCTTTTTGTTGAGGCACAGATGGCAGGCACCATCCCGCTTTCGCTCACCCAGCAGTTCGACGAGTTCGGCAAACCGCTGTCGGGTGCGCTGCTCTACATCATTCAGGCGGGCACGGTGAGCACGCCGCAGCAGCCCTATCAGGATGCGTCGCTGAGCATCCTGCAGCCGAACCCGATCCAGCTGGACGCCGCTGGCCGCGTGCCGCAGTTCTTCCTCGCGGACGGCTACATCAAGGTTCGCCTCGACGACAAGTTCGGCGTCACCCAGCTCGCGCGCGACGGCGTCCTCGTGATCGGCCCCAGCGCGGGCGGTGGCGGTGGCGGCGGTGTCGATCCGACCACGCTGATCCAGACCGGCGCGATCCAGCCGTTCTACGGGACGGGCGTGCTTGCCGGTTTCGTCCGCATGAACGGGCGCACCATCGGCTCGGCCACGTCGGGCGCTTCGGAGCGCGCCAATGCGGACTGTCAGGCGCTGTTCAATTTTCTCTGGAATGGTGACAGCACATTGCCGGTGTCGCCGTCGCGCGGCGCGTCTTCGGCGGCGGATTGGGCGGCGAACAAGACGATTACGACGCCAGACGCGCGCGGACGCTTGCTCGCCGGTCTCGGCGCCATGGGCAGCACCGACGCGGGCCGCCTGACGTTAACCTATTTCGGCATCAACCCCGATCAGCTTGGCGCCGCCAGCGGCGCCGAAATCAGGGCGCTGGCGCTCGCCAATCTTCCGCCGATCACGCCAGCGGGCGTCATCAGCAACGGCGCCATCAGCATCAGCCACAACGCGCAATTCCTCGGTGGCGGCGCCCTCATCTCCAATAGCTCGCCGGGCGGTTCGTTTCAGAACACGGGCGCAACCATCACCGCCTCGCAGGCCGCATCCACGTTCACCGGCTCGACTGGTGGCGGCTCAAGCTCGCCGTTTTCGGTCACGCAGCCGACGTTGCTGGTCACGCTCTACATCAAATTGTGAGGCGCCATGTATACCGGCTATTTCGCGACCGCTTCCAATCGCGGCGACTGGTCGGAAGCCATCGTGCTCACCGACGCCGAGAGCGGCGACACCATCGACATCAGCGGTTGCCGGCTGACGCTGAGTGTCGCTGATGAGCAAGGCAGCGTGCGGCTGAAAGCCTCGACCGACGACGGCTCGATCACGCTGCCCGATGTCGGCACCTTCCAGTGGGATTTTTCTGACGATCAGATGAGCGGCCTGTGCCCTGGCGCCTACAACGTCGGCGTTCGCATCTCGCGTGACGACCGCACGGTGCAGCTCGTGATCGGCAACGTCAACGTGATGGAAGGTATCGACCAGCAATGAGCGACGCCATCAAGCTGAAGGTTCTGCCGCAGTTTCCATCGAGGCTGACCGGGCGCGCTGGCATCGACGTGACCAAGCAGAGCGGGGAGTATTTCCTCGATCTCGACTACAACGATTTCCCGGTGATCTCTGCGGTGCCGACCGGCGCGACCTATGCGCTGATCTACAACCCGGCGACAAAGCAATATGCACAGTTGCCGATTGCGTTGCTCGGTGGCGGTCTTGCGGACGCGCCAAATGACGGCACGCTTTACGGCCGGAAAAACCTAGCGTGGTCGGCCGTACCCGCAGGGCTCGCGGATGCCCCGAACGATGGCAGCACCTATGCGCGGCGCAGTGCGGCATGGATCAATGTCCGCAACGTTTTGACGGCGGATCGTAATTTGTTCGTCAACGCTGCGACGGGCAGCGATGCCAACAACGGCCTGACTACCGGAACCGCGTTCGCCACGCTGCAAAAGGCGATGGATGTCATTGCAGCGACTGACAACAGCATTTTCAACAACGTCGTCACGGTCGCCAACGGCACCTATGCGCAACTGATCCTGAAATCCTATCTCGGTTCTGGCAACGTCACCTTTAACGGCGACAACGTTACGCCGGGCAATGTCATTATCACAGGTTCACCAGCGCTGTGGGCTGCGGCAGTTAACGGCGGAAGTTTCACCTTCAACGGCTTCCGCCTGCAATCCTCGGCGGGGCAGGATGTCAATGTTGGCTCGTATACCCTTGTCACGCTGAACACTTGCGAGTGGGCTGGCACCAGCGCCAACTACCGCATCTATGTCGGCAATTTCGGCAGGCTGCAAATTCAGGGCGCGCACAAGGTGCTGACCGGCGGGGCCGGTCTTCTCCTCGCTGAGATCAGCGGCTTTTTGTATATCAACGGCGCAGCATTCACGATTGGCGCGAACGTGACTTATAGCAGCGCTACGGCGACCGCGCGCACGCTCGGCTATATCAGCGCCTTTACAACGACGTTCAGCCTTGGCGCGTTTGTGGTGACAGGCCAGCGCTACAGCGCCGTCACCAATTCCGTCATCTCCGACACCGGCTCAATCACGCTGTTTCCGGGGACGGTGGCGGGCTCGGTTCTCACAGGCGGGCAATACACATGAGCAAAAGTTACAATGTCTTTGACTGGTACTGGATCGTCGGCGGCGACGGCTTGCAGGTCTACTCGTCCAAGCTGCGCGACTATGTGGGGGTGAGTGATCCGGCTTATTTGGACTGGCTTGCTGACGGCACAGCCGCAACGATGATCGACACCGAACACAGCCTCGGCGGCGTGATGGCGGTGTCCAACCTGCTGCGGCCGATCCCGGCCGGGGTGCTCGACGGCTACACCGACGCGCTGACCTTGCAGATCGCGCAGCAGCCCGATTTCGTGCTGTGGGTCGAAGTGTATCAGTCCGTGTTGGCACTGCCGAACCAGGCGGCCGTGCTCGCCCACATCAAGACCCGTCTATGAGTGTTCCGTTCCTCAGCGTCAAACCGCGCGCCATCAAGCTGAAAGTGTCACCGCGCTTTCCTGCGCGAGTGATCGGCCGCGCCGGTGTCGATGTCACCAAGCAGAACGGCGATTACTATCTCGATCTCGACTACAACGATTTCCAGACCATCAGCGCCGTTCCAGCCGGGGCCACCTATGCCCTGATCTTCAATCCCGCGACCGGGCAATATGCACAATTGCCGATCTCGCTGCTTGGTGGCGGCATTTCGGATGCGCCTAGCGATGGCACGACCTACGGCCGAAAAAATGCGGCGTGGACAGCCGTAACAGGCGGCGGCATTCCTGAGGCGCCGAATGACGGCATCCTCTACGGCCGGAAAAGCCTCGCATGGTCAGCCGTGCCAGCCGCGCCAATTGTCCGCGACATGTTGACGGCGGCGCGTACCTATTACGTCCGTCCCGATGGCAACAACGCCAACAATGGCTTGGCGGACACCGCTGGCGGGGCCTTCCTGACGATCCAGAAGGCGATTGATGTCATCGCCTCGCTCGATCTCTCGATCTATCAGGTGACCGTCATCGTGCGCCCCGCTGGCGGCGGCAATCTCAGCTTTGGCAACCAACTCAAAAACTATGTCGGCGCGCTTGCACCCATTATCGTCGGCGACGAAACGACACCCAGCAATGTCGCGGTCGATGGCAACGGGTCGTCGGTCTTCATTTCCGACAATGTGCGCCCGTGGCATATTCGCGGCATGCGGATACGCGCCACCTCTGCCGGGAGCGGCCTTGATGCGACCAACGGCGGCATCATCTATTTCCAGAAGATTGATTTCCAGACGTTCAATCAGGGCTACGCTCACATGCGGGCGAGCGGGGCCGCGATCATTGCCGCAACCGGCAATTACACCATCAGCGGCGACGCGGGCTTCCACTTGTTGTCCGTCAACAACGGCTATATGGCAAACTACCTCGCGGGCACTGTGCCGCTCACGGGGACGCTCAATTTCAGCCAAGGCTTTGCCTTAACCAACCAGGGCGGCGTGCTCTACACATCCGGCATGACGTTCAACCCGGCGGGCGCGACCGTGACCGGGCCGCGTTACGGCGCGACCTCGAACGGCGTCATCGCGACAGGCGGCGGCGGCGCCAACTACTTCCCCGGAAGTATCGCAGGCAGCGTCAGCGCGGGCGGCATCTACGGGTAGGCCATGCGCGAGATCGCGAAGCAGGTTGTCGAAACCATGCGGGCAACACCGTTCCTGCTCGCCATCCTGATCATCAATCTGGCGGTGCTGATCGGCTTCGCGTTCACGCTGCGCGAGGTCGGCAAGGCGATTGCCCGGCGTGACGCGATCATTGAACGCTGCATCAAATAGGAGGCAGGCCACGCGCGTGATGGCACGCCGCGACCCTCGACACCCCTGTGCCATCCGGCACAGGGGCTATTTTTTTTGAGTCGAGACCGTATCTCGAACGCGGTGAAAGGCCGGGTGCTGCCGGTTCTTGACCTTGATCCAGTGATCGCATCGCCCGGCGCGATAGGCGCGCTCGGCGTGCTTCGACACCATGCCCTCCAGCCCATGCAGGCAGGCCTGCCGGAATAGCTCGGGGCCGATCTCGCCCTGCTCGTAGGGCGCAGCGAAGATGCCCTCGGGGCGGCGCGCGAGCAGCCGCGCGAGGTTGGGCTTGCGCAGCTTCAGCGGCAGGCTCCGGTAGTCGTCGCCGTCGCCCGCCAGTATGTCGAAGGCGTAGAGCTGGACCTCGTCGTCGTGCCTGCGGGAGTGCAGGGCGTTGAAATCGGGCAGGCCGGTCATGGTCAGCACCACAGCCTCGCCGTCGATCACGAAACGCTTCTGCCGGTTCTGCAGGGCCGCCTCGACGATGCGCGGGTAGCGCCCGGCCCAGTCGTGGCCGTTCCTGGTGAGCAGGCGCACGCGGCCGTTCTCCCGCACCACGATCAGGCGGTATCGTGCATCCAGTCGGCGCCGGTCGGAACCTCGGTACCCACGACCGGCAGCGCAGGCTCAAAAGGTTTTGACATATCTGGCGCAGATAGGAATGCGCGTGGGCCTTGTCGAGTCCTTGACGGGCGGGTGGCGAGCGGCTGGAATGGTGCCTCAGCAGACATTGGTGACCGATCACTCCTCCGGGGTTGAATTGTCGCCATCCCGATGTATAACGGCGCTCGGGTGCTCGCTGCATTGAGCAGCGACAGGCTGAGCGATGGTCGGGCCGCCACGCGGAAAGCGTGCGCCCCATGAACGATAACCCTTCATTTGACGATCTGCCGAAAGCCCGGCGGCTGGCGGAACAGGCCCTCAGCACCCTTCATCGGTTTCTGCATGTCGAGGCAGTCAGTGGTGCCGCTCTTCTCGTTGCCGCCGCCGCTGCACTGATCTGGGCCAACTCTCCGTTCGTTCATAGCTATCACGCCTTTTGGAACCTTCCGCTCACAATCGGTGTCGGGGAATACGTCTTTTCCCGCTCGCTGCATTTCTGGGTCAACGACGCGCTGATGACAGTCTTCTTCCTCGTCGTGGGCATGGAGATTCGGCGCGAGGTTTATGAAGGCGCACTGAGCAAACTCGACCAAGCCATTCTGCCGCTTGTCGCGGCGACTGGTGGCGTCATCGTCCCAGCGCTCATCTATCTGAGCCTAAATAGCGATCCGGGTAGAGGGCAGGGTTGGGCCGTGCCAACCGCGACAGACATCGCCTTTGCCGTTGGGGTGCTCGCGCTGCTTGGACGAACCATCCCGGTCAATGTGCGGGTCTTCCTGCTTGCTCTGGCGATCATCGACGACATCATTGCGGTTCTGATCATTGCCCTCTTCTACACCGCCAGTCTTCAGCTTGGCGGTTTCATCATCGCGTCAATTGGCGTTCTCGCGGTTTTGGGATGTCAGCGGATTGGGATCGGTTCTGCGCCCTTTTACGTACTGCCGGGTTCTTTGGTTTGGATTGGGTTCATGGCAGCAGGCATCCATCCAACCCTTGCAGGCGTCGTGCTCGGGTTGATAACTCCGGCACGCGCCATACCGATGCGGGAGCCCCCGCTAGAAGTAGTGTCGCGAGTGCTCAAGCAGTTGCGAAGCAGCGATGCGGTGAAGGCAAGGGATCGGCACCTGTTAGAGCAACCGCTGCGAGACCTTCGCGTAGCTCACCGCGAGATATTGCCGCCGGTGTCGCGGGTGCAGATGGCAATGCATCCGTGGGTGGCTTACGGTGTCATGCCGATCTTCGCGCTGGCGAATGCCGGCGTCAGCCTAGCGGGCGCTGATCTCTCCGCTGGGAGCCATCTAGTGATGATGGGCACTGCGCTTGCGTTGGTCGCTGGGAAACCGCTTGGTGTCGTCGGCACGACTTGGGTCGCGGTACAACTTGGCTGGTGTCGCCTTGCTCCGGGCGTTTCGTGGGGGGGCGTCTGTCTGGTCGGCCTGCTGGCTGGGATCGGCTTTACCATGTCGATCTTCATCTCGATGCTCGCCTTCTCCGATGAGGGATTATTGAGGGCGGCGAAACTGGGGGTACTCCTCGGCTCGCTTGTTGCCGCCACACTCGGCCTTGGCTGGGGCGTCATCTACGTTCGACGTCAGGGAAAGGGACTCTAATGCCTTTCAAAGCGCCGCACACATCTTTCGTATCATTCGCCATTGAAGTTCTACCCTGCGGGATTATCCAGGTGATGATCGTCGAAACTGGCTTGCACCTAAATCCGAAGCATCCCTCGTACAATCGGCCCGCCGTAGAAACTCTCATCTTGGCCGCGCAAAACTATATTGGCGCCAACATAGAAGGTCCTGCCGCTATTCGGCTTGTTTCGACTCAAAGCATGGAAATCTGACTGTCTGCTACCGTTGTTCGTCGGGAATTGGCCCTATTGGGCTTCGCCATCTCGCCAAAGGTTTGATCCGCCAGTAGATCATCAATGAAACATGACAAACTCCTATTCTGGCTTTCGGTAGTAATGGGTCTCCTTGTGATCAGTTACTCGCTCTACGTTCTCCATTTCATTCTCGGTTGATGTCCAGTTGCTCACCTGCAGGACGAGTTCTATAACGCTCCGCATGACCGCTCTCACCCGACGCCGCTGTGACAACGAGCACGAAGAAACCTGGCACGTCTATTTCGGCGATGTCCGCGTAGGATCGATTGGCATGCGCGCTGGCGTACCGACCAGCACCGACCAATGGGGTTGGAGCGTCGGCTTTTATCCCGGCATAGAGCCGGGTACGCAGCGATCCGGTTCGGCCGCGACGTTCGACGAGGCCCGTGTTGCGTTCGAGCGCGCGTGGCAGGAGCTGCAGCCGACGCTCACTGAGGACAATTACGAGGCGTGGCGGCTCAGCCGCGACTTCCATGCGTGGAAATATCGCATGTGGGATGAGGGGTGCCAAATGCCAACACAGAACCAAAGCGGCTGGTCGAAATGCTTTTGTGGCGAGTCGATCCCAGTCGCCTGCGACGCACACATTCGCTCCGTTCACCGGGGCATTGGCGCATGAAGCACGTCGGGGAGCGGCCCTACGCCGACCCGGAGGCCGCCGCTCGCAAGCTGATCGAGCTGGCTGCCAGCATCCCGCCGGTTCAGGATGGCCGCATCCACATCGAGAAAATCAACGCGCCGTTCCTCTATATGCTGAAGGGCAGGGGTGCAGAGTTCGGGGCTGGCATCGATTACGCCGTCAAGATGGGCTGGCTCGAACTGCACGAGAGCGGCACCTATGTGCGGCTGCTGGCACCGGGCCAGGACCTGCTCAAATAATCACGTCGGTCGGCCGATCTTCCAGCCGACGATGAACACGGCGCACTTCGGCGCGTCGTCCCACTCGACCCAATAGGCGTATTCCGTCTTCATGCGCGTGGCGAAGGCAGGGTCGATTTCACGCGTGTCGATGGAGCCGAGAACGGTGCCGAATGTTCCCACCGGGGTCATTTCGCGCGGCTCAGCCCGCGTCTTCATAATGCGCGACCCGTTCGGGATCGCGCCCTTCGCCTGATGCCGGGAGAAGTCTCCGATCCAGCCCGGCTCGTTCGCTATCTCCAGCTTCATGTCGCCCGCTCGGCGGTGGCTCCGTTGAAGAACGCAGGCCCGGCGACGTGCGCCGCGCCGCTGGCCTTCGGTCCCTTCTTCTTCGCAGTCACCTTTTCAGGCCTCTTCGCTGCTGCCTTCTCCTTCGCCACCCGCTCGGCTTCCTCGCGCGCAATCTTCTGCGCGGTCTTCCAGTGGACCTTCTTCGGCGGCGCCTCGCCATGCTTCGGCGGTTTCAGCTTGACCTGTCCCCGGAAAATCTCGACCTCGTCGTGGTTCTTCAGATATTGCAGCTTCAGCTTGATCTGCTCGGGCTTCAACCCGGTGTCGCGCGGCAGGGTGTCGATGTTCGTCCAGCGGTCATGCGAGATGTACTCGACCAGCTTGATGCTGCGCGATGAGGCTGGCGCCGGCTTGACTTCCTCGGGCTTCGGCACGTAGGTCGAGATCGTGTCGCGCACGCCCGTGACGATCTTGACGAGGCGCACGACCAACTCGGCGAGGTCGGCCATTTCGCCGCGCATCGCGGCGACCTGATCGGGGATCGGCAGCACCTCCACCGGCAGTGACAGTGCCTGCTCGACCTTCAGCTTCTCGGGCTTCTTCGGTCTGTCGGTGGACATCTTCAACGAAACATTGTCGGCGCGTAACAGGCGGCGCACGTCCGCGCGTGTATTCATGCGTGAGCGCCAGTCGCTGGTCGTCTTCGCAACGACAATCTTGCGCACGTCCTTCTCGGGGACGACCTGCCACGCGATCTCGATGTGGCCGCCGTTGGTGTCGCGTAGTTGCGGCCGGATGCCGTGCGCCTTCAGCTCGTTGATCGCGATCTCCGTGAGTTCGTTCTGATAGGCCATGGTTGTTATCCTTCGCTCTCGTCGGGGGGCATGCGGACGATGTTGCTCACGCGACCAGCTCCACGATGCCGTTGAGCAGCTTCAGCACGAGCGGGCGCAGCAGCGCCGGGATTTGCATGAACACCTGCGCCATCTTGTAAACGTCGGCGTTGATGATCGCGGCGCTCTCGGTCCTGTCCCAGCCCAGCAGCTGGTGCGGCGTGGTGTCGAGCGCCTTGCTGAACTGGATCAGGCGGGAGCCGGACATGCGGTTGGTGCCCTTCTCGTACTTCTGTATCTGCTGGAAGGAGAGGCCGAACTGAGCAGCCAGTTGCTCCTGGCTCATGTTCTTCGCGAGCCGCGCCAGTCGCAGACGCGTGCCGAACTCGCGTTCGGTGTCGGCGTTCACTTTCGTCGGGCCCAGCTTTGCCACCCGCTTCTTCTTCGCCACCGTCCCCGTCCTCCTGTAGGTGTCGTACATTACGCGACACAATCGCCTTCTCAGTTTTCAACCGGGGCGCGATTGTTAATCAATCGTCGAATCCCCCCGAAGTCAACAGAGCGTACAGAGTACGACAGAAATGAGGCAGGCGTTACAGGTCGCAGTTGTCTGCAGACTATCGTATAAGGTGCGAAGCAAGAATTGCGGAGAACGTTCCCCGCAGAAATGCGAAGGCGCGGAAAGACTTTTCTGCATCGCAAAAATCAACTGTCCATTTCGGACAGGAGCGGCGCGATCTCCTTGAAGCCCTTTGCCAGGATCAGCGTGAATTTGTCCCGGTGTGGCACCTGCGCCGCGCGATGTGGCTCAAGATAATATCTGCCCTTGATCCGCTGCAGCAGACCTTGCTCCCGCAACACGTCGAGCCGTCGCATGACAGACGTGCGCGGCATGTTGAGGCGGACGGCGATCTCGCTGGCGTTCATCGCGCGCCCTTTGGCGTGACCCAGCATCGCGGCGACAGCGACCAAGGCGCGGTTGGCATCGGTCTCGCCCGGCTCCTGATCCAGCGGCACCGTGGTGGCGTGAAACGCCAAGCAGAGATCGATGAACATTTCCGCCAGCGCGCGACGGGCGTTCGACAGTTTCAGCGGGATGGGTGTCTCTGCTTGCACAGCGGGGAGGTAGCTGTTCTGCGCGCGCGATCCAGTGACAATGTTGGGAGTGGCACAAACTGCATAGTGGAGGCTGGGGCACAGTTATGCACAGTGTTGTGCGTACACCGGACGCAGGCGGCGGGTGTTCCCGGCCTCCGCGCCGGGCTTTTTCAAAAGGACCCCAGCCCACGTTAGGGCATGAGCCGGGGCTTGAGTTTGCCCTCACGAGCTTGAGGGCGTCGGGAAAACTTGACCAAGGCCGCGATGTTCCTCGATTCGAAATTTGCCGCGTCGAGATGCGATTCGCATTAAAAGAAGTCAGCAAACGCCGCGCGATTGCTGCTCAAGCAGGCGCCATCGAGCTGGATGGCGAGATCGCGGCTTCATCGTGTCGTTCCGCGATTGTATGGACCATACAATTCTCAAAAGAAAAACCCCGCCGTGGCGGGGTCTGGCTGGTGAGCGATTGTTGGCGAACGCTTCAGGCGGCCTCGACCAATTGCGGCGTTGACGACAGGCCGAGTATTTCGCGCAGCGCGGCATCGAGGTCGTCGAGTGCCTTGACGCGCGGGTCAACGATCTGACGCTCGATGATCTTGACCGGCACGAGATAGTGCCTGCGGGTGACCGGGGCGGCGTTCTTGTCGGGGGCCTTGTGCGTCATCACCTTGCCGATCTCGGCGTCGCTGTAACCCAGCTGCTCAAGGATGCAGGCCCCGGTGCGGCGCAGATCGTGCGGCGACAAGCCTTCGGGCAGGCCGAGATACTGGTTGATGCCGATCTGGCTGCGCTCCTTGTCGCGGCATCCGCGACGGCGTGTCATGATTTGGAGTGAACACTGCGCCATGTAGCGCTTGTTGGCGGTGGCGGCCTTGCTGGACTTGCGGCCGCCGCGCGCTTTCGGGAATGCATACTCCCGCATCGGGTCGCCAATCGAAAAGACCTGACCGAGTATCTCGCGCGCCAGACTGTTGAGCGGCTGCACGAGGTCGCGCGCCTTGGGCGAGCGACGCCCCTTGGTGACGGCGAGCGGGATCGTCACCGTGTCGGGCCCGATCCCTGCGCGCGGGATCGCGCAGCATTCCCCGGTGCGCAGCAGTGTCACCAGCGACAACTTCAGCGCCAGCTTGGTGAGCGGCGAGCCGGGGCAGTGCGGGTCGTCGAGACCGAACCAGAATTTGCGCAGCTGGTCGGCGGTGAGGACGAGACCATCCTCGATGTCGCCGACCTCGGTCGCGCGGTCGTCACCCCTCAGCGTCGGGACCGGGTTGACGGTCACGAAGGCGCGGTCGGGATGCTTGCCCCATGTGAACATGGTGCCAAGCTGTTGCAGGACGTTGTTGGCTTGGGCCGGGTGCTTCTCCGTGACGTAGCTGCGGTACAGCTCCATGATCTCTTGGCTGGTGATCTCGCTGGCGACCCGGTCGCCCCACCATGCCAGCGGGCGGCTCAGCGCCGAACGGATGCCGTCGTGGCTCTCCTTGCGGGGCACGGTGCCCCAGCGGCGCAGCACCGGCTCCTCGCAATAGGCCATGTAGGCGTCGTGCATCTGCCGGAAGGTGCGGCCGGTGGCGCGGGACAGGACGAGGTCACGGGCGCGCTCAGCGGTGATGCTCTTGCCGCTGGCGACCAGCCCGGCGAGGGCGGTGGCTTCGGCGCGGGCGCGGGCAATCGTCCACACCGGGTGTTCGCCGAGCAGGTGCCACTCGCGCACCGGCTTGCCGGTCTCGGGATGCAGCCGTTTCTTGTTCAGGTACTGGTAGTAGAAGCTGAACACCCCGTTGGGGGTGGTGCGCAGCACGAACCCCTTCTGGCCCTTCACGGGGCAGTCGCTGATGCTCTGGCGGGTGTCGGAGGCCTTGAGATGGAGGTCGGTGATGTACGGCATTTGCCCCTCAAACTTGATAGGTTGGAGCGTAGCCCCGGCTAACCGACTCGCCGGAAAAGCGGGGCCAACGCGTGAAAACGTGGCCCGGAGTGTTTGCCAAAAACCCTTATTTTGTAAGGGCTTCTAACTTTTCTTTACCGAGCCACAATTCCATCATAGAGCTGGCTCCCAATGCGATAGCTGGTATAGAGTCTCCGGACGGGGGTTGGGCCCCTCCGGGGGTTGATTTGGGGATCTGATGGTTTCCGACCGCGCAAGCGCCGAAAGGCTGTTGTCGCGCCGCCGTATTGGGCGAGCGGAGACGATACTGCTGTCTTTGGCAGCCGTCGCGCTGGCACTGGGAGCGGCCGCCTGGGTTGCAGACATGGGCGATTCGGCGCCGCTGGTCACCGCCTCACTGCCTCCGGCCACCGCACTGCCTCCGGCCAATGGCCCTTCGTTTGACGACCGTTTCGCTTCGGTATCCAGCAGCCCGCCTGCCCGTGACTTCGGCCTGCGGACGCTGGAGCGCTCCGCGGTGAGCGTGGTCCAGCTCAAGCTGCGCGACGCCAAGGCGATGCTGGCCCAAAAACTCCAGGGTGACGACTGGCGCTCGACCCTGACCGGCTCGACCCTGACCGATGACGACCGGCACGTGGTTGACGAGACGAGGCCGTCGCAGCGCGCCGACGCCATCCCGGTGCCGCGCTCGCGCCCGGCCCAGGCAGACCTCGCGTCCCAGATCGCCTCGAGCCAAGCCTATGCCGAGACCAACCCCAGGGTCGACAACCGCAACTTCTTCGAAAAATTCACCGACAAGATCAAGCTGGCGTCACTGACTCCCGGCGACGGCCTGCTCAGCAGGGCGCCTGATCTCGCCGCGCTCGGCTACGATTCACGCACGGCGGTCTATGACATCAAGGCCAAGGCGCTTTACCTGCCGAGCGGCGTCGCGCTGGAGGCGCATTCGGGCATGGGCGCGCTGATGGACGACCCCGACCATGTCGACCAGCGCATGGTTGGCGCGACCCCGCCGGCGACCTATGATTTGAAGCCGCGCGAAAAGCTGTTCCACGGCGTCCGTGCCCTGCGCTTGACGCCCACTGACGGCACCAGTGCGCTCGGCCGCGTCGGCCTGCTCACCCACAACTACATGCTCGGGCCACGCGGCGACTCCAATGGCTGCGTCTCGATCAAGGACTATGATCGCTTCCTGAAGGCCTGGGACAATGGCGAGTTCAACCGCCTGGTCGTCGTGCCTAACCTGCGCGGATCGGCGACCGCCTCGCAGCGGGCGAGCACCGACTCCTGATATTTGCTGGACGGCGGGGCTGCCGTTTCCCCTTCGTTAAGCCGACCTCGTCCAGAAGCAGCCCATGAGTGATCCCCAAAGTTCCGAGACCCCGCTGCGTACGACGTTCAAGATCAAGCTGAACGGCGACACGCTGGCGATTGCGACCGTCGGCCAGGCCTATCAATTCCTCACCAACTTCAAATCGGTCGAGTGGATGGAATTCCGCTCGCTCCATGAAGAGGCGGTCGCGGCGCTCGAAGGCGCCGCCGACAACGCCATGCTCGCGGTGCAGGCGACCAACGCCGTGCGCGCGCTGTTCGTGAGCGCGAAGCTGCTCTGAGCGGCCTTTCAACGCGCTCTCGTCGCCCGGATTGCGCTGCGCGCCATCCGGGCTATGGACGCCGGCAGGCCTTCCGCTCCCAGCTTGAACTCCGCTATAGGAACGGGCAAACGGTCCGCGAAGACCGTCGCCAGACGCCGATATGTTTGAAACTTCCAGGGAGAGACCCCAACATGAAACGCCGTACATTCCTCAAGGGCGGCGCGGTCGCCGGCGCGACGACGCTGGTTGCTGCACCTGCGATTGCGCAAGGCGCGCCCGAGATCAAATGGCGCCTGACCTCGAGCTTCCCCAAGTCGCTCGACACCATCTACGGCACGGCGCAGACCTTTGCGAAATACGTTGCGGAAGCCACCGACAACAAATTCCAGATCCAGACCTTTGCGGCCGGAGAGCTCGTTCCCGGCCTCCAGGCGCTCGATGCCGTCAGCGTCGCGTCCGTCGAGATGGCGCAGACGCCGCTGTATTTCTACATCGGCAAGGAGCCGGCGCTGGCCTACGCCACCGGCGCGCCGTTCGGCATGAACCATCGCCACCAGGAGTCCTGGTGGTATTTCGGCGGCGGCGCCGATCTCACCAACGAGGCGCTGAAGCCGTTCAAGACGCACGCCATCCTCTGCGGCAATTCCGGCACCCAGATGGGCGGCTGGTTCCGCAAGGAGATCAAGACCGTCGACGATCTCAAGGGCCTCAAATTCCGCATCGCCGGCATGGGCGGCCACGTGCTGGCCAGGGTCGGCATCGTGCCGCAGCAGCTCGCCGGCGGCGACGTTTATGCGGCGCTGGAGAAGGGCTCGATCGACGCCGCTGAATTCGTCGGTCCCTATGACGACGAGAAGCTCGGTTTCCAGAAGGTCGCCAAGTACTATTACTTCCCCGGCTGGTGGGAAGGCGGCGCGATGCTGCACATGATCGTCAATGACGAGAAGTGGGCGAGCTTGCCGAAGCAGTACCAGGCGATCGTCAATCAGGCCGCCTCGGCGGCCGGTGCCTGGATGCTGGAGAAATACGACAGCGTGAATCCGGCGGCCCTGAAGCGACTGATCGCCAACGGCGCGGAGCTGAAGGCGTTCCCGCAGCCGGTGCTGGAAGCCTGCTACAACGCGACCCAGGAGCATCTGAACGAGCTCGCCGCCAAGAGCGACCTGTTCAAGCGCACCAAGGAAAGCCACGACGCCTACATGAAGGAGCTGCTGTTCTATACGCAGATCGCGGAAAACTTCTACGACAACTATTTGCTCAGCAAGATGCGGAATAAGACTTGATGACGAGCAGGGCGCGGTGACTACGCCGCGCCCCGCTTCCGTAGCCCGGATGGAGCGCCGCGAAATCCGGGATCTCGCACGTCAACGGCACCGCCCCGGATTACGCTTCGCTCCATCCAGGCTACGGACTCAAGCCGCCCCCAAGCCAAGCTTCGCATAGATCCGCCTTGCATAGGCGCCGAACGCGTCGGTCGTCTTCAGCGGCAGGTCGCGCGGGAAGGGCAGGTCGATCGGGAAGTAGTCGGCCATCTTCGCAGGCCCCGCCGTCAGCACGGCGCAATGCGAGGACAGGAACACGGCTTCCTGGATCGAGTGCGTCACGAAGATGATGGTCTTGCCGCTCTCGCGCCAGATCCGCAGCATCTCCAGATTCATCTGCTCGCGCGTCAAGGCGTCCAGCGCCCCGAACGGCTCATCCATCAGGATCAGTTTTGGATCGTGAATGAAGGCCCGCGCGATCGCGGTGCGCTGCTGCATGCCGCCCGAGAGCTGCTGCGGATATCTCTGCTCGTAGCCGGCAAGCCCGACCAGGTTGAGCAGATCGCGCGCCCGCTCGCGCGCGGCCTTGATCGGCAGGCCAACGATCTCGGCCGGCAAGAGCACGTTGTCCAGGATGGTGCGCCACTTCAGCAGCAGCGCTTGCTGGAACACCATGCCGATGTCGCGGGTCGGATCGAACGGGCTTTTGGCATTGCCAATTCTGACGGTGCCGCCGTCGGCGCCGTGCAGGCCGGCCAAAATCTTCATCACCGTGGTCTTGCCGCAGCCGGAGGGGCCGACCAGCGAGACGAGCTCACCTTCCTGCACGTCCATCGTGACGTCGGACACCGCCAGGAACTCGGCGCCACCGCTGCGATAGACCTTTCGGACGCCGCTCAGGCTGATGAAGGGCTCGGCGCTCATGCCAGCCATTTGTCCAGATTGGGGGCGACGAACGCATCGTCGCTGAGGTCGGCGTGCTCGCGATAGACGCGGTCGATCTCCTCCTTCTGGCCGGGGCTGAGGCCCTCGTTCGGGTCGAGGCACCACAGGCCCTGCATCAGGCCCTGACGCCGCAGCACCTCGTGGCAACCGGCGATGCAGCCGTGAAAATTATTGGCGACGTCGAAGAAGGCGCTGTTGCAGTCGGTGACGCGGGCATCGAGTGCGAGCAGATCGGCCGGCACGGCCTCCTTGTGCCGCGCCGCCTTGCAGCGCTCGAACTGTTTGATGGCGCTCGCGGTCCACACCGACCAATGCCCGAGCAGACCGCCTTTGAAGTAGGTGCGTGTGGTGATGCCGTTGTCGCGCAGATCGAACGGCAGCATCAGATCGAGCAGGATGTGGTCGTCGTTGCCGGTGTAGAGCGCGACGCGATCGAGCGCACCGGCCGCCGCGACGCCGCGCAGCACGTCGAGCGTGCGATAGCGGTTGAACGGCGCGATCTTGATCGCGATCACATTGTCGATCGCGGCGAAGCGCTGCCAGAACCGGCTCGACAGGACGACCCCGCCGACGGCCGGCTGGAGATAGAAGCCGACCAGCGGGATCTCGGCGGCGACAGCCGTGCAATGCGCAATGATCTCCTCCTCGGAGGCGCTCTTCATCGCGGCGAGGCTAAGGAGCCCTGCGTGATAGCCGATATCGCGCGCGGTGCGGGCCTCAGCCGTCGCCTGCTGGGTCGGGCCGGCGAGGCCCGCGACCATCGCCAGCGGACGTCTGGTCCAGCTGGCTGCGGTCTCGGCGGCGAGCTCCAGCACGGGACGGTAGAGGCCGACGTCCCGGATCGCAAATTGCGTGGTGTGGACGCCGACCGCAAGGCCGCCCGAGCCGGCGTCGATGTAGTAGCGCGTCAGCGCGCGCTGATGCTTCTTGTCGAGCTGGCGCTCCGCCGTGAGCGCGAGGGGGTGCGCCGGCAGCACGGTGCCGTCGGCGATCAGCTTGCGGACGTCGCTGTTGATCTGGCCGTGGTGCATGATGTCCTATCCGAATTCAGGGCCGGCGACGGCGAATGGCGCATCCTTGGCAGCGGTGGTGGCGGGGCCGAACCGCATGCGCTGGAACGGCCGCTCGATGGTCCAGCCCGAGGCGGTCAACCCGTCCAGGAATGCGGCTTGCGACGCAACGGCATCGATCAGAATCGGGCCGGTCTCGGAGCGCGCGATCGCATGAACCAGGGCCAACGCCGGCGCGGCATTGTTGGCAAGCAACGGTCCGATATGGCGCGCGGTTCGGCCGTCGCGAACCAGCGCGATGGCGCCATGCGCGGCGACGATGCGCGAGCCGGAGCGCAGGGCGATGGCGGCGAGGAGCGCGGTGCGGTCGAAACCGGTGGCGCGCCGGTCCCGCGCCCGCAGCGCATCGATGGTCGCCGATGAAGACGGTGGGGCTTCGGCTCGCCCGGATTTCACCAGCTTCAGCCGGCGCAATTGCAGCGTCGGCGTGAATCCGAGCGGCCCGTAGACGGCGGCGCCGTCGGGCGTCGCGTCGAGCCAGCTCGTCAGGCCGTTCTTGCGCGCGGTTTCCAGGCAGGCATCGACGAGCCGGGTGGCGAGGCCGCGGCGGCGATGCGTGCCTGATACCAGCACCATGCTGATCCAGGCGTTGTTGCCGGAATAGGGCAGCAGCGCCGCGGTCGCGACCAGCCGTAGGCCGTCGCGAATACCGAACACCACGCCCTCGTGCAGGAAGATTCGCCAGTCCTCCTCGGTCTGGTTCCAGTGCGCTTCCGTCGACAGCACCAGCCCGGCGATCGCGTCGTCGACGCCGAGCTTGAGGATGGGCGAACCGTCAGTAGCGTCCATCGCGCACCTCGTATTTGGTGGGCTTGCCGAGGCTTGGCATGGCGCGGGACACCCAGTCCGCGGTCCAGGCGATCAACTGCTCGGTGTCGACCACCGGCAGGCCGAACAGCTCCACGGCTTTCGACGTGTCGGTCAGCCAGGCCGTCGGCTCTTCCTTGCCTGTCAGCACCGGCGCGCGGCCGAAGCGCGCGCCGAATTTTGCTGCGAGATCTCGCACCGCCAAAATCTCGTGGCCGCTGACATTGATCGGCGAGGTCGGCGCGGTGCAATGCGAAAGGCACCGCAGCGCCTGCGCGGATGCATCGCCCTGCCAGATGAAATTGACGTGGCCGAGACTGACATCGATTGGCGTTCCCGTGAGCACCTTTGTCGCGATGTCGTGCAGCACGCCATAGCGCATGTCGATCGCGTAATTGAGCCGGAACAGCCGGCCCGGCGTTTCAAACTTGCGCGAAAAATACTCGAACATGCGCTCGCGGCCGACGCAGGACTGGGCGTATTCGCCGGGCGGGTTCGGCGCCATGTCCTCGGTCGCGCCTTTGCGGTCGACGGGGACGAAGGGATAGATGCAGCCGGTCGAGAACGCCACGATGCGCGACGTCGGGAAGGCCTGCGCGACCAGCGCCGGGACATGCGCGTTCATCGCCCAGGTCAGCGACAGGTCGCCCTCGGCGCCGAACTTGCGGCCGGCCATGAAGACGATGTTCGGCGCCTTCGGCAATGCGTGAATTGCGCTCTCGTCCATCAGGTCGCAACTGATCGTCTCGACGCCGCGCGCGTGCAGCCAGTCCTTGACGCTCGCGTCGCTGAAGCGGGCGACGCCGATGACGCGGCGATCGGGTGCGGCGGCTTTCGCGAGCCCCGCCAGCGTCGGTCCCATCTTGCCGGCGACGCCGAGGATCATGATGTCGCCCTTGACCTTCTTGAGGTCGTCGATCAGCGCCTGGGTCGGCCGGCACAGGAGATCGTCGAGGGCTGCGATATCCGGGATCGTCTTCGGCAGCGTCTGGCGGGTGAGCAGCATGGATCGGTCCTTGTCGTTAGTTCTGCCGTTTCAAGTTTGCCTGGCATCGCCGACCACGAACCTGCGTTCGAGGGCGAGGACCAGGCCGTAGAGAGCGACGCCGAGCAGGGTCAGCAGCACGACGGCCATCACCATCGCGGGCGTGTCGAGCGACGACTGAACCTGGATCATGAGATAGCCGAGCCCGCGCTCGGAGGCGATGAACTCGCCGACGATGGCGCCGGCCACCGCGAGGATGGCGCCGACCTTCATGCCGGAGAACACGTAAGGCAGCGATCCCGGCAACTGGATCTTGCGGAACAGCGTCCAGCGCGAGCCGCGCAGCGATTTGACGAGGTCGAGCAGGTCCGGCTCGACCTCGCGCAGGCCGCGCGCGGTGGTCAGCAGGATCGGGAAGAAGCAGATGCTGAAGGCGATCAAAATGTTCGGCACGATGCCGTAGGAGAACCAGACGATGAAGAGCGGGCCGAGCGCGACCTTCGGGATCATGTTCATCGTCACGAACAGCGGCAGCAGCACGAGGCTCAGCAGCGGTGCCCAGCTGAAAATCACCGCGAGCGCGACGCCGACGAACGCGCCGAGGGCGAAGCCGCCGAGGATCTCGATGGCGGTGACCAGCGTGTTGGCGCCCCAGGCATAGCTCGCGGTGCCCAGCGTCTGCACCGTCGCGAGCGGGGAGGGCAGGATGAATTTCGGCACGTGGAAGGCATCGACCGCGACCTGCCAGAGCACGAGCACGGCGAGATGCACGATCAGGATGATCGCAAAGCTGCGCGAGGTGCGTGCGCCGTCTCCGGTCACCGGTTGCTCCCTGTTGCCAGCGGCGACCTTGCCGCTGTCCGTCAGCCTAACCGGCCTTGCAGAAAGTTTCAACCAGTTGGTTGATTAGGGCCGGAGCGAATGCAGCAAGAGGTCGACGACATGCCTGCGGCGGGCGCGCCTTGCCGCCCGGCTCGACAGGTCCTTGCCGAAGATCGCCGACAGCGTCGGCGTGTTGGAGAGATAGAAATAGCTGAGGCCGGCGATGGAGATATAGAGCTGGATCGGGTCGATCCCCTTGCGGAACACGCCGGTGCGAACGCCCTCGTGGAGGATGTGGGAGACGCTCTTCACCAGCGGCGAATGCATCGCCTCCAGCCGGGTCGAGCCGCGGACGTGGCGGGCGCCACCGCGGTTCTCGTCGTTCAGAAGCACGATGAAATCGGGGTTTGTTGCGAGGTAATCGAACGAGGCCTCGATCAGCTTCCGGATCGCCTTTTCCGGCGGCAGGCCTTCGAGGTTGAGCTGGCGTTCCTGCTCGCGGATGTCGGCGTAGACCCATTCGAGCACGGCGAGATAGAGCGCGTCCTTGTCGCCGAAGTAGTGGTAGACGAGCTGCTTGTTGACGCCCGCGCGCTCGGCGATCTCGTCGACGCGGGCGCCGGCAAAGCCGTGCCGGGCGAACTCCAGGCGCGCCGCGGTGAGCAGCTTCTTGCGGGTGGCGACGGGATCGCGCCGCTGCGGCACGGTGTCGCCTGAACGTTTTGCGGGCATTTCCAACCAGACAGTTGACAAGTCGAGGGCGGGCTTGTTGCATTGGTATCCTCACATGGGGAGAGCGACAAGCCGGGTCGCGGCAATGAGGAGGGATGCGATGAAGCGTTTGCAGGCTGTGGGCTCGGCTTTGGCTTTGGCCCTGATGCTCGGTGTGCCGGCGGTGCCGGCGAGCGCGGGGGAGGCGGTCAACCTGATCCTGAACTGGACACCGACGGCCGACCATTCGCCGTTCTATTTCGCCAAGGCGCAGGGCTGGTACGAGAAGGCCGGCATCGACCTGACCATCGAGGTCGGCAAGGGCTCCGGCGTCTCCGCCGCCAAGGTCGGCTCCGGCGGCTCGCCGTTCGGCATCGCCGATCTCGCCACCATGCTGGTCGCCAAGAGCAAGGGCGCCGACGACGTCGCGCTGATGAGCATCTACGCCAACACCGGCCAGACGTTTTATTGGCTGAAGAGCTACGGCGTGAATGGCGTGAAGGATTTTCCGAGCCACAAGATCGGCAACCCGCCCGGCGACGCCTCGCGCGTGATGTGGCCAGCTTTTGCCAAGGCCGCAGGCATCGCGCCTGATGCCGTCAGCTTCGTCAATATCGGCCCGACCGCGAAGATCGCCGCGCTGAAGAGCCATACCGTCGACATCATCAGCGACTTCTACAACGAGCACGATCTCAAGGTGATCGAGTTCGGGTCCGATCTCGGCTTCATCAACTGGAAGGACATCGGGCTCAACCCCTACGGCAATTCGCTGATCGTCAACGGCGCCTATCTCCAGAAGAACCCGAAGCTGGTCGAGGAGTTCGTCCGCGTCTCGCAGAAGGCCTTTGCCGCCTGCGTCGCCGACGTCACGCCGTGCCTGAAGGCGCTGCTCGACCAGGTCTCCGGTCTCGACAAGGAGAACCAGGAACGCCAGTGGGAGCGCATCAAGTATTTGATGACCGACGAGTTCACGACCGCCAAGGGTCTCGGCTGGATCGACGGCGAGCGGATGAAGAAGGACTATGAGCTGGTCCAGACCTATCTCGGCATGGAGAAGCCGTTCGACGTCTCTACGGCCTTCACGACCAAGATGCTGGATCCCGCCGTCAAGATGGATGCGAGCAAGGTGAAGAAGTAGGGCACCCGTACGCTTCCGCTTGTAGCCCGGATGGAGCGAAGCGCAATCCGGGAAACCTGCCGCTGAGGATGCGCTGTCCCGGATTTCGGTGCGCTCCATCCGGGCTACGGTGCTATCCTCAGCTTTTCTTCATCCCGTAGACGTGTTCGGGCCCGGGAAAGGCGCGTGACCGCACGTCGGCGGCATAGCCTTCGATCGCCGCTTCGATGGCCGGACCAAGATTGCCGTACCGCCGGACGAATTTCGGGGTGCGTGGCGACAGCCCGAGCATATCCTCGAGCACGAGCACCTGACCGTCGCAGGCAGCGCTCGCACCGATGCCGATGGTAGGGATCGCAATCGTCTCCGTAATCCTGCGCGCCAACTGTTCGGCCACGGCTTCGACGACGACCGAGAATGCACCGGCATCGGCGACGGCCTTCGCATCGTCCTCGATCGGGCCCCAGTCCACCTCGTTGCGCCCCTGGGCACGAAACGAACCGAGCGTGTTGATGGATTGCGGTGTGAGGCCAACATGCCCCATCACTGGGATGCCGCGCCCGGACAGGAATGCAATCGTCTCGGCCATGCGGACGCCGCCCTCAAGCTTCACCGCGCCGCATTGCGTTTCCTTCATGATCCGCACCGCGGAGTTGAACGCCTGCTCCCTGGAAGCTTCATACGAGCCGAACGGCATATCGACGACGACCAGCGCCTGCTTCGAGCCGCGCATCACCGCGGCGCCCTGAAGGATCATCATGTCGAGCGTAACCGGCACCGTCGTCTCGAAGCCATGCATGACGTTGCCAAGGGAATCGCCGACCAGGATGACGTCGCAATGCCGATCCACCAGTGCGGCCGTATGCGCGTGATAGGACGTCAGCATCACGATCGGCTCGCCCCGCTTGCGTGCACGGATGTCCGGCGCGGTCTTGCGCCTGATGGAAGACTGAATTGACATGATCGGCTCCGTCTGCGGGGGAGGCGGATCGAAACCAGATGCCATGAGCATGTCAATCCGGATGGTCGGGCCTGCGATCACAATGGACGGCGTGAGGGCCCACTGTCTCGACATTCTCAGTGTCATCGCCCGCGTAGGCGGGCGATCCAGTATTCCAGAGGCCGTGCCATGATGCGGATAAGCCGCGGCGTACTGGATGCCCCGGTCAAGCCGGGGCATGACAGCGGTGTGTTGCGCGGAAGCGCTCGCCCAAGCCCTTCCGCAGGCCCAGCCCGTCCACACCCCCACGTGCCCTAGGATAAATTAACCAGCCATTAACCAAATTCGCCGCATCGTTAACCATTCAATAACAGGGATCGAGTCGGCCGCTATGGAGGCTGCAGCAAAAGTCCAACGCCAAATGGTTCGCCTGCGCGGGCGCTCCTACGTGGCCTTCGTGTTCGTGCCGACGGTTCCGATCCAGGACTGGCTGCAGGAGATCGACGCCACGATTGCGCGCTCGCCGGGTTTCTTCGCCGGCCGGCCCGTGGTGATCGATCTGTCCTCGGTCGATCTCAGCCAGTCCGGCATCGCCCATCTGCTCACGAGCCTCCAGGATCGCAACATCCGGGTGCTCGGGATCGAGGGGGTGGAGGAGGGCCGGCTGACGCCGACCATGCCGCCGCTGCTCTCGGGAGGGCGCAGCTGCGTGGTCGAGCCGAGCGCGCCGAAGAAGGCCGAGGCGAAGGCCGTAACCAAGCCGACCTCGCTCCTGCTCGATAGCCCGGTGCGCTCGGGCCAGACCGTGATCTTCCCGGAGGGCGACGTCACCATTCTGGGCTCGGTCGGCTCCGGCGCCGAAGTCGTCGCCGGCGGTTCCATCCACATCTACGGCGCGCTCCGCGGCCGTGCCATGGCGGGGGTCAATGGGCACACGAGCGCCCGCATCTATTGTCAGAAGATCGAGGCTGAACTGCTTGCAATTGATGGATTTTACCAGACTGCGGACGACATCGACGCCGCTTTGCGCGGCAAGCCGGCGCAGGCCTGGCTGCAGGGGAATACCATGCGAATTACAGCACTGAACTGACCAGCAAAGGAGACATTTCAGATGAGTAAGGTACTGGTCGTGACATCAGGCAAGGGCGGGGTCGGCAAGACCACGACGACCGCCGCGTTGGGGGCTGCGCTGGCGCAGCGCGGCGACAAGGTCGTCGTCGTCGATTTCGACGTCGGCCTGCGCAACCTCGACCTCGTCATGGGCGCCGAACGCCGCGTCGTGTTCGATCTCATCAACGTGGTGCAGGGTGTCGCAAAGCTGCCACAGGCGCTGATCCGCGACAAGCGGCTGGAGAATCTCTGGCTGCTGCCGGCTTCCCAAACCCGCGACAAGGACGCGTTGACGGAAGAGGGCGTCGGCAAGGTCATCGACGATTTGCGCGACCGCTTCGACTGGGTGATCTGCGACAGCCCGGCCGGCATCGAGCGCGGCGCCTCCATGGCGATGCGCTTTGCGGACGAGGCCGTGATCGTCACCAATCCGGAAGTCTCCTCGGTGCGCGATTCCGACCGCATCATCGGCATGCTCGATTCCAAGACGGTGCGGGCCGAGAAGGGCGAGCACGTCCAGAAGCACATTCTCATCACCCGCTACGATGCCTCGCGCGCCGCGCGCGGCGAGATGCTGACCATCGACGACATCCTCGAAATCCTCGCAACGCCCTTGCTCGGCATCATCCCCGAGAGCCAGGACGTGTTGAAGGCCTCCAATGTCGGCACGCCGGTGACGCTGTCGAACGTGGACGGCGCACCCGCACGGGCCTATATCGACGCGGCGCGGCGGCTGTGCGGCGACACCGTGGCGATGCAGGTTCCGGCCGAGCGCAGGCGCTTCATGGATCGTCTGCTGCGACGGAGGGCTGCATGAGCATGGGTCTGCTTCGGCTTCTCCGCGGCAAGAAGGCCTCGGCACCCGTCGCACGCGAACGGCTGCAGATCCTGCTTGCCCATGAACGCGGATTGCGCGGCCAGCCCGATCTGCTCGGCGTGCTGCGCGAGGAAATTCTTGCTGTCGTGTCCAGGCACGTCACGCTGGACCCGACCAAGGTCATCGTCCGGCTCGAGCGCGGCGACGAGGTATCGACCCTGGAGGTCGATATCGAGGTGCCGAACGATTTGGAGCGCAAGCGCGCGGCGGTCGGGTAGGGGATCCGGCCGGTACAATGCAAATTTGGGGTGGGTGAGAAGGCGGTCCGCTGGGCATAGCGGACCGCCTTTGTCTTGCTTGCTCGTCACGTCAAATTCCAGGCCTGCCGATGTGATCGATCGTGGGCGGAACGGGACCTGCGGCGAAATCGTTGTCAGAGGCGGCGGAGCGCCAAGCCAGGCGCTGCGGTTTCCTGAACAGGAGAGCGCCCATGATATCCGAGATCCAGGTCCACACCATCGCGCGCCAGATGCTGGAAAAACATGGTTTCGCTGCGATTGCGAAGGCCGCCGAGCAGGCCCAGGCCTGTGAGGGCCGCGGCGAGGCCGATGAGGCCAAGGAGTGGCGTCACATCGAGGACGCCATGAAGATCATCCGCGGCCCGCACCAGAGCTGATCCGCGGCCAGCGCGCTCAGCGCTCACCGCGGTCGGCGCCCGGCTGCGTAGTGCGATTTTGTGTCTGCGGCTGGGGACGCTCGCCTGTCTCTTTGCAAGGGAGCGGTTCCCACGAGCCGTCGGGCGCCTGCTGGTAGGCACTACAGGATGACGAGGTGGATTTTTCCTCGCCTTTCTGGGCATCGGAATTCCTCGCCAGGGCGGGCGCGGTCAGCACCATGGCGGCCGCAAATGCGCCGGCGAAAACGATATGGATACTCCGCATGTGGGCTCTCCCGTTCGAATTCGAAGAGGCCGCATGGTGTCGAGGATTATGACGATAGTTAGCCGCCGCGACGGTTGCGCCGCAGCGTGCTTAACGCGGCGAGAGAGCGCCTAGCCGCCCTTGCTGCGGATCAGGCCGGCGAGGTTGGTCTTCTGGGCCTCGCACCAGCCCGGCATGCCGAGGCGGCGCTGGTCCATGTCGGTCGCCTGCGTCGCGACCGCGACCTCGGCCATCAAATCGTCGTCCTGCTTCTCGCCCATCTTGCCGCCGGTGTGCATCCAGGCAATCGCCTTGCGCACCTTCTCGGTGGTGCCGTCCGGCAGCTGCATCTGCTGCGCCTTCTGCACGAGGTCCTGATAGACGAGATCGGTGTTCGGACATTCCACCTTGGCGGCGAAGGCCTGCAAGACCATCGTCACATAGGTCGAGCGTGCACGGTCCGCCCCTTGGGCCGGCGCGGCGAGCAGTAACAGACCTGCAATCAGGAAACCGGTGCGCATCCTTGATATCTCCTCCGTTTTTTTGGGAGGCTAGCGTCCGGCAAGCCACTCCGCAATGGTGCCGGGACGTATTTGTCGCTCCCCGGTGCGGTGCGCTATCGTCACCCCGTCCTGGCCAAGGAGAGCGACATGAGCCTGTTGAGCACGCCGTTCGACCCCGCACGCGACACGGCCCTCGTCACCGGCGCAGGCAACGGCATCGGCCGCGCGATTGCGCAGGCGCTGGTCGGCGAGGGCGTTCGGACCGTGTTCGCCGATGTGAGCCTGGAACGGGTGAGCGCGGCGATCAGCGCGAGCGGCAGGCCTGAACTGGCGGTGCCGTGGGTCGGCGATCTCGCCAGGTCAGACGCTTGCGATGCCCTGCTGGCCGCCGCTGAGGCGCTCGGCGAGGTCTCGCATTTTGTGCACAGCGCATCGCCGCCGCGGCGGGAGGCCGATCATGCGCTCGCGGTCGACCGCAAGACCTGGCAGGAGATGCATGCCGTCAATCTCGATGCCGGATTCCATCTGGCGCGCGGGCTGGCAAAACGGCTGATCGCGGCGAAACGGCCCGGCTCGTTCCTGTTTCTCACCTCGCTGCACGCGGGCACGCCGCGCAACCTGCCGCATTATTCGACGGCGAAGGCGGGGATGGCGATGCTGGTAAAGGAGCTCGCGAAGACGCTCGGGCGTCACGGCATCCGCGTCAACGCGCTGGTGCCCGGCGCGATCGCGGCGGGCGGGTTCGTTGCCGATGCCTCGCTGGCGAAGCACATTCCGCTCGGGCGTCTCGGCGAGGCGAAGGACCTCGCGCCGATGGCGCTTGCGGTGCTGTCGAACAAGCTCTCGGGTTACGTCACCGGCGCAGCCTTCGTCGTCGACGGCGGATTGTCGCTGACGAACTGGTTCGAGCCGCCGGAGCTGGACGATTAAGGCCCCGTTCCGATGACTCGGAACGACGCTTTTGAGTCCCGGTTCGACGCGCTTTTACGCGAACCGGTTTCCAAATCGCTCGAAACGCCGTGGCCTAGCGTCGCCATGCCGGTACGGGATCGAGCGGCGTGCGATAGACCTCGTTGTGATCGCGATCGGTGACGCGCACCGCGCAACCCTTCCGTTGCAGCTCCGGCTTCACCTGCGACAGCTCGGTAGCCAATTGAACGGCGCGATCGGAAGCGACCTCGATGTCTTCGAGGATGATTCCACCCTGGTTCTTGAACTCTTCACCAACCACGAGATCGAAGGAATAGTAGGGCATTCGATTTCCCCGGTGTGACGACGTGAGCTTCAGTGGAAGTCTCAACACATCCCGGATGATACCACTGAGTCGATATTTTCGAATGAACAGGTCGCGCAATCTCTGTGCTTATGGCGCAGAAATCATGTGCAGCATTTGTGTGCGTTAAGATTTTATTAAATATGTCGACGTGATCATAAGGCATGGAATTGCAGCAGAACCGGGCTCCGGGAACCGGCAGCTGCAAGAGAAGGCCGGCGGCATAAATCCCGACGGCCTTTTCTCTTGACGGAAGACGATCGAAATATCGGTCTCCGTAATTGCCCGGACTCAACGCGTCGCATCGACTCGGACAGCTTGGGCGACGTCGCGACAGCGACGCTGCGCTCACGCTTGGTCTAGCGCAGCGGCATCGGCGGACGCACGACAGGTCCGTCGTCATCGGCAACTGCTTGCGTCGTGGCGACCGGGGCTGCTGTCGGCGCGACCGCGGCAGCCTGCGAAGGTGCAGGCGGCGCGGGCGAATAGGCCGGCATGTAGGTTTGCGACGCGACCGGCTTCGGCTTGCGAACCGGAGGCGCCGGAGATCGCGGCGGGAGCGTGGACACGCGCGCGCGCGGATCGACCGGCTTGGCCTCAGCCACCGGCTTTGGCGCGGGCGGTTTCGCCATCTCGCGCGCCATCTGCTCCTGCCCGGCCTTCAGCTCGGCGATGTTGGCCTTGAGCGCTTCGATCTGCTGCGCCATCGCTGCGAGATCGCGCGTCATCGATTGGACCGACTGCGCGGGATCGGGCTGTGTTGCGACAGGTGCGGCTGCTGCAACCTGAACCGGAGGCGGCGTCGCAGGTTGAGCAGCTTGATCCGCCGCTTGATCCGTTGCGACTGGCTCCGCGGGCGGCGCGGCCTGCGCAGCGGTGACCGGCGCGGCGGTCACCGGTGCCGCCGTTCGCGATGTCGAAGGCAACAGCGAAGTCAACGCAGTCAATGCAGGTGTCCATTCGGCGAGCATCTGCCTGGCCGTGTCGCCATGTTTCTCCCAGGCGACAGTGGCGGCCGCGCTTCCGCCCGCAAACAAGATCATGACGAACGCGCCGCGCAGCCATTTGCCGGCGGAGGATCGCTTCTGCCGGCGACCATCGCTGGCGGCGACGCGCACGGCGGTGTCGACCGAGGGCGCTGCCGTCTGCGGCTCCAGGACGGGACTGAATTTCGGCTCCGGATTGATGGTGCGCTCCGGCGCGAACTTCGGATCTATTTTCGGCTCTGGACGGGTTGCGATCTCAGGGGCCAACGCGGGCGCACCACTGATGGGGCGCGAAGCCAGCACCATGTCGGGTGAAATCTCAACGGCGTCGTGCGGATCGTTGTCCTTGACCGTGTCCTTCACGATCTCATCGACGATTTGCCTAGAGTTCAGCGTCGCGAGCATCGCAGCTCCTTTGAAGTCCGAGTGTTTAAAGTATGGGCGTCCGCATTGGCGCGAGCCGATCTGTCGAGGTGAACCCATCCCAAATCCGATGAGTCCGCACGATGAGCCACGAGTCCAGCCGGGTTTGACCAAAGCAAGGCGAGGGGATGGAGACTGTGCGACGGTTCTTCGCCGTTTGTGGTGATGGAACCATGCCAGTCGAACACGGGCACGTGTTCCGCATTGCCTTGTTTTCAGCACGATTTGGGCAGCATCTGGCGTCGCTGGGAGCGCAACTATCCGCTATCGGGGGGCCGGTGGTGCCAAAATCTCTAATCGTATTGTTCGTCATGGCCATGCTTCCGCTCGCCGGCTGCATGCAGACGACGCTTTCTCCATCGACGGATGCGAGCATGACGCCGCGCGACCGGCAGTTGCTTGCGCACACGCCCTACGCGCAGGCGAACGTGCCGGAGCAATATCTCCGTCATATCGTCGACTACCCGCGCAAGGAGCAGCCGGGCACGATCCTGGTCGATACCGATGCGCGCTATCTCTATTTCGTGCTGCCCGAAGGCAAGGCGATCCGCTACGGCGTCGCGGTCGGAGAGGAAGCCATGGCCTTCTCCGGCGTCGCGCGCGTCGGTCGTCTGGCGGAATGGCCCGACTGGGTTCCGACAGCGGAGATCCAGGCGCGGCTCGGACCATATCCGGCGCGCGTCGCCGGTGGCCCCGCCAATCCGCTGGGCGCGCGCGGCATCTATCTCTACCTCGGCAACAAGGACACGCTCTACCGTATCCACGGCACCAACCAGCCGGAATATATCGGGCAGGCGATCTCGTCCGGCTGTATCCGGATGCGCAACGAGGACGTGATCGATCTGTTCGACCGGGTGAAGCTGAATGCGACGGTGGTGGTGCTGCCGCCCGGGCAGAACGCGCGGGTCGCCGCGGGGTCTAGCTGGCGCGGGTAAGCGCGGTGCGATCGGTCATTCCACTGCTCACGAGGCTTTCGTCGTGGGCAGGGTTGCCGGTTGAGACCTAGTTCTCAGGCCGGGCGACGCGCCATTGCAGCGTCGTGGCATTGCCGTTGGCATCGCCTGGCGCCTTGTCGGCCGGCGAGGTGTAGAGCGGACGATAGCGGTACGCCCACATTTTGCTGCCGTCGTTGCGGCTGATCACGGTGAAGTCGCCGATGGCCTTGGCGTCGACCGTTGCGGGCAGCGGTACCCAGCTCTCGGCGCACTTGCCGTTGCAGTTCGACGTCTTGCCGGTGGTGTCGCGCTCGTAAGTGTAGAGCGTCATGCCCTTGAGGTCGACGAGCGTGGGGCCCTGCTTGGTCAGGATCACCTTTGCTGGTGCGGTCGTGGCCTCGGGCTTCGGCGGAGCAGGGTCGCCGCCGCCATGGCCGTTGGCAAGCGCAGGACCGGCCGAGAGCGCGATGGCCGTCGCCGCAATGAGGAACCTGAACATCCGAAACTCCCGAGCGGCAAAGTAAATCGCGCGTTAAACGCCGAATGTTGCCGACCCTAGCAGCCGAAGGTTAGTTCCAGGTTTCGCGGCACTGCGACAATTACGGATGGAAATACGGGGTTCATGCCTCCAGCTCGCGCAGCGGGGCGCGGCTGAGCTCATTGCCGGCGGCAATGGCCTTGCGCAGCAGCCGCATCAGCTCTTCACTTTCCTTCGCGCTGAGACCGCGCAGCATGACGCGCTGGGCGGACTCCACGGCCGGAGTGATCTTGCGCAGCGTGCGTCGGCCCTCGTCGGTGATTTCGAGCTCGCGGGCGCGGCGGTCGCGGCTGGAGGCGCGGCGCTCGGCAAGGCCTTTCTGGACGAGGCGGTCGATGACCCCGGTGATGGTGGTGCGGTCGTAGGCAATCAATCCTGCGAGCGTCACCTGGTCGAGCCCCGGATTGGCCTTGATGGTCGCAAGGGCTGCGTATTGCACCGGCGTCAGGTCGAAGCCGGCTTCGCCGACCTCGGCCAGAAACACCGCCACCGCGATCTGCTGGAACCGGCGCGCCAGGTGCCCGGGCATGTCGTTGTTGTCTTTCACCGAATTCTCCGTTGCGGCAGGGAATGCGCAGATCGTTGACAAGTATACTGATAGTCAGCATACTGAGCAATATCGAAGAAGACGTTGACGGGAGAGGTGCTCATGCAATTCCATCTCAATGGATTTCAGCCGGGCGATCCTGAAATCGCCGATCCCGCCGATCGCATTCAGGCTTCGGGCGCATCCGGGGCCGTGCCTGAAGAGGTCGATGTCCTCATCGTCGGCTGCGGCCCAGCGGGCCTGACGCTCGCGGCCCAGCTTGCGCAATTCGGCGACATCAAGACCTGCATCGTCGAGCAGAAGCCGGGCCGTTTGCTGGTCGGGCAGGCCGACGGCATCGCCTGCCGCACCATGGAGATGTTCCACGCCTATGGGTTTAGCGCGCGCGTGCTGAAGGAAGCCTATTGGGTTAACGAGACCACGTTCTGGAAGCCGGACGAACGGAAGCCCGAGACGATCGTCCGCAGCGGGCGTGTGCAGGATGTCGAGGACGGGCTGTCTGAATTCCCGCATGTCATCCTCAACCAGGCGCGCATCCATGACGGCTTTCTCGATGTCATGCGCAAATCGCCGGCCAAGCTCGAACCGCATTACAACCGGCGCCTGCTCGACCTCGAGGTCGATCCGGCGGCAGGTCCCGCCGACCATGCCGTGACGGCGCGGCTCGAGCGCGGCGATGGCGCAAACGAGGGCAAGATCGAGACGATCAAGGCGCGCTATGTCGTCGGCTGCGACGGCGCGCGCAGCACGGTGCGCAAGTCGATCGGCCGCGAGCTGCATGGCGATTCCGCCAACCACGCCTGGGGCGTGATGGACGTGCTGGCGGTGACCGATTTTCCCGACATCCGCTTCAAGGCCCTGATCCAGTCGGCGAAGGACGGCAGCCTGCTGATCATTCCGCGCGAGGGCGGCTACATGGTCCGCCTTTATGTCGAGCTCGCAAAACTCGATGTCGGCGAGCGCGTCGCCAATCGCAACATCACCGCCGATGACGTGATTGCGAAAGCGCAGCGGATCCTGAAGCCGCATACGCTTGACGTGAAGGAGATCGCCTGGTGGTCGGTCTACGAGATCGGCCAGCGCCTGACCGACAAGTTCGACGACGTGCCGGAGGCCGAGATCGCGAGCCGCCTGCCGCGCATCTTTATTGCCGGCGATGCCTGCCACACCCACAGCCCGAAGGCGGGGCAGGGCATGAACGTCTCGATGCAGGACGCTTTCAATCTCGGCTGGAAGCTCGCCGCCGTCCTCCGGGGGCAGTGTGCACCGGGCCTCTTGCATTCCTATTCGGCCGAGCGCCAGGCGGTGGCGAAGGAGCTGATCGATTTCGACCGCGAATGGGCGGGCATTCTCGCCTCCGCCGCCAAGGCCGGTGGCGCCGATGCGGCGAAGACGCAGGATTATTTTGTGAGGCACGGGCGCTACACCGCGGGCACGGCGACGCATTACCGCTCTTCGCTTCTCACGGGCGCGACATCACACCAGCATCTTGCCGAAGGCCTCGTCATCGGCACGCGCTTCCATTCCGCGCCGGTTATTCGGCTCGGGGATGCCAAGCCTGTCCATCTCGGCCACGCATCGCAGGCTGATGGCCGCTTCCGCATCTACGCGTTCTCGCCCGCGGAGGATCCCGCCGCCGCGGGATCGGCGATCCGCGCGCTGTGTGATTTTCTCGCAGAGGCCCGTGAATCGCCGGCCCGTCGCCATACGCCCGCTGGAGCCGACATCGACAGCGTGATCGACCTGCGTGCCGTCTTCCAGCAGGATCATCGCGCGCTCGCCGTGGAGGCGATGCCGGCGCTGCTGCTGCCGCGCAAGGGGCGACACGGCTTGATCGACTACGAGAAGATGTTCTGTCCGGACCTCAAGAGCGGCCAGGACGTTTTCACCATGCGCGGTATCGATCGGAGGGCTGGCTGCATCGTCGTGGTGCGCCCCGACCAATATGTCGCGCAGGTTCTTCCGATCGACGCTTTTTCTGCGCTCGCGGCGTACTTCGACGCGTTCATGCTGCAAGCGAGCTGGCGCTTAAACAGCCCTGGCGTTGCCAACGGAAGCCCGGTCCTCGCGCCGGGCTTTCCGTTTGGTTCGAGTCAGGTTCCCGGCTTGTCCAATTTAAGAAAGTTCTTCGCGGGCAGATTTCATCGATCGTAATATGTGTACTCAAAGCTGTAAGCATCCACTCGGGGCAGCGGGGCAACGGGAGGATGACGATGAGACAGAGCCAGGCGGAGACGCGCCGCCAAAATGTCGCGAAGCGGTCGATGACCAAGGAGGCCAAACAGCTGTCCAGCCTGATCGCCGGGCTGCGCAAATCCCTCGACGGGATTCACAAGGAGCGGACGAGCACGAAGCTCACCGGTGCCGAGATGGGCATGCTCGACGAGCGCCGCAACAACCTGTTGCTGACCATCGCAGCGTTGGACGACCGTCTCTCGGCGGTGCAGGGGCTGATCGATCTCGGGCGTCCCCATATCATCCGCGTCCACTGAGCGGATCGCAATATCCTAACGGTTCCGTCGCGGCGGCGATGGACCCGGGCCCGGTGGCCGGCTCCGCAGGGCATAAGGGTTGGCGTAGCACTGGGCGGACTGCCCGGAAGCAGTCGCGGCGCACTGCGCGATCGACGTGAAACTGCAATCGATGCTGCTGCCGTCGATGGTGTAGATCTCGATGCAGACGGGATAGCGCGGATCGTAGGTCTGCGCCCGCGCAGGTGCGGTGGCAAGCAGCGCCACGCCAGGCAAGCCAGCGACAAGCAGAATCGCATTTTTGATGCTGCGCACGATCAATCTCCGTCGCTCAGTTGGAACCAGGGCACAATGCTGCCGTCGATGGCACCAAATTGCCACGCTCCCGGCGAATTGCCGCCAAAGCCCGCTGCCACGAGGGAGCGGGTGCAGAGCGACGCAAGGGGATGCGCATTGGCCTATAAAATGGTCGCAGAACGCGACAATGAGAAGTGCAGTTTTGCCCGCGAGAGCCGGTTGCTCATCGTGGCGAAGGCAAAAGTATGGGCGAGCGAGGGATGGAAGGTCGTCATCACCGACCCGGACGGCAAGGCCTACACTCCGCCCGAATTCGATCAGCTGTTGGCGGCGTGACCGCGCGACGGGGCCGATTCTTCTTTTGACGCGTTTTCTTTACGCGAACCGGAATCCACTTCGCTCGAAAACGCTCTAGGGGGCGACATTGATTTCGCTGTTTCGACCGGGGCGCGACGTGATCGCGCCCCTGGTGAATCTCGCAGCCGCGGCGCTGACGGTGACGGTCGCGTCCGCGCAAAATCTCGATGCCGGCAAGCCGGCCGCAAAGCTCTTCGCGGACGGCTGCGCGACCTGCCATCGCAGCCCGCGGGGATTGGCGAAAGGGCGCTTCAGCCTGACGCTCGCCTGGTTCCTGAAGGACCATTACGTAACCAGCCCCGACTCCGCCAAGGCGCTCGCCGCCTATCTGGTGTCCGTCGACGAACCGCCGCCGCGCGCGGCGGCCAAGTCCGGTGCAAAGCCGGCCAAATCCGCGCCGCGTCCGCCCAAGGCAGTGCAGAGCCAATAGCTGTCGTTCCGGTTATCCGCGCCGATAGGTCTGTGCGATCAGGCGGTCGTGCACGGCACGCAACTCCGCGCCCATGCGCGTCTGTCCCGTCGTGATGTAGGACAGCCAGGCGCCGTCGGCGGCGAGGCGCACGACGTGGAGTTCGGGCGCCGCGTCGGTCGTACGGTGACGCTTCAGGCGCGCCTTCATCCAGTCGTTCCAGAGCCGGCGCAGGGACGGATCTGTGACCACGACCATGCTCAGCGCCGCCCAGGGCGTCGCAAAGCCGAAGGCCTTGCCGGTGAAGACCGCATTGACATAGGCCCGCGTAAAGCTGCCGCGCGGCTTCGGGTCGGCTTCGATAGCGGCGTCGATCTCGGCATCGACGCGGCCGAGGAGATCGGCGAACAGGCCCTCGATCAGCGCCTGCTTGCTGCCGAAATGATGGAACAGCCCGCCTTTGGTGACGCCGGCCGCCGCCGCCACCGCCTGCACCGTGATCCCCGATACGCCGTGATCCATGGCGATCGCCGCGGCATGGTCGAGCAGGGCGCGCCGGACCTGCTCGGGCTGCTTGGCGCGGGTGTAGGCGCTGGCCGGCATCAATGCGCCGTCGTCTGCGAGAACAGGTTGATGACCACGACCCCTGACACGATCAGCCCGATGCCGACGAAGGCTGCGGCGTCCAGCATCTGGCGGAACAGCACGAAGGAGACGGTCGCGGTCAGGATGATGCCGACGCCGCCCCAGATCGCGTAGGCGATGCTGAGCGGAATGACCCGGATCGCCACCGACAGCGCGTAGAACGAGGCGACGTAGAACAGCACCATGGCCAGCGTCGGCCATGGCCGCGTGAACTGCGCGGACTGCTGCAGGAAGGCGGACGCGGTCACCTCGAAGACGATGGCGAGGGCAAGCGCGGCGTAGGCATTGAAGGCGGAGGTCATGGCGAGCTCAGATGTGGCGCGCGAAAGATACCGCGCGGTAGGTATGTTTAGCACGCGGAACATGGCTTTTGGCGGGTGGAGGTATCACGTGTGAGTGACGAGCCTGCGACAGGCCGGAGCCTGTTGGCCGCGGTTTGCCGGAGTTTCGGCTGTTTCGCCGAAAAGACGAAGCCGCCGCGCGACAGATCGCACGACGGCTCAGAGTGTCGATTTTATGCAACGTCAGCTGATCCGCACGGAGAGCTCGACGTCTTCGGCGAAGGGCGTGGACATGTAGCCGCTTGCGGGCCTGCGTACGCGCGCGAGATAGCCGGGGCTGTCGTCGGCATTGTCGGCGACGATGATCGCGCCCGGCTTGAGATGGCCTTCGACCAGATCCAGGATCTCCGGGTAGAGCGCCTTGGCGCCGTCGAGCAGCACGAGGTCGATCGTGTCGGGCAGATCGGCGCTGAGCGTCTTCAGCGCGTCGCCCTCGCGGATTTCGACGAGATCGATCAGCCCGCCGGCCGAGAGATTGTCCCGCGCCCGCGCCGCCTTGGACGGCTCGAACTCGCTGGTGATGAGGCGGCCGCCGCCATTGTCGCGCAAGCCTGCGGCGAGATGCAGGGTCGAGATGCCGAACGAGGTGCCGAACTCGACGATCGCCTTGGCGCGCGAACTGCGCGCCAGCATGTAGAGCAGGTGACCCGTCTCGCGCGAGACCGCGAGCGGTGCGTCCTTCAAGCGTCCGTAGAGGTCGCGGTAATCGATCTTGCTTTGCATCATCCGCGCCCGGTCCGCGGCGGACAAATCGGCGACGGCGGCATGCGTTGCGCCCCTGGCTGCTTCGGCCTCGTCAAACAGGCGATCCAGCAGCGGCGCAAGCGTTGTGATGGTCGGGGTGGTCATTTGATGTCTCCGAAGTTCGCGAAGAAGCGCGTGCTTGCGCAGGGATTGAAATACGACTAATTCGTCGCATTTCCTATTCGCATTGCCCGAGCACGCCATGGCCGATCGCCGAAGCCGTTCAATTTCCTCGCGAAAACAGCCGCAACAGGCCCGATCGAGCGGGCTGGTGGCCGCGATTCTGGATGCCGCTGTTCAGGTCCTGGCCAAGGAGGGAGCGCAGCGTTTCACCACGGCGCGGGTCGCGGAGCGGGCCGGTGTGAGCGTCGGATCGCTCTACCAATATTTTCCGAACAAGGCGGCGATCCTGTTCCGCCTCCAGAGCGACGAGTGGCGGCGCACGAGCGAGCTGTTGCGCGGGATCCTCGCGGATGCGGCGAAGCCGCCACCGGCGCGGCTGCGCGCGCTGGTCCATGCCTTCATTCGTTCTGAGTGCGAGGAGGCCGCGATCCGCGTCGCGCTCAGTGACGCTGCACCGCTGTATCGCGACGCGCCCGAGGCGCAGGACGCCCGGGCAGCCGGCGAGGGAATCGTCGCCGCGTTCATGCGGGAGACGCTGCCCAAAGCCACGGATGCGACGCGTATCCTCGCCGGCGAGCTGATCACGGCGACGCTGAGCGAGGTCGGCAAGAGTTTTTCGGAAGAGACGCGGAGCGAGACGGAGATCGCAGTCTATGCCGATGCCATGGCCGACATGTTCTGCGCCTATCTTGCGACGCTGGCGCGGCGCTGAGGCATTGCTGACATCGGCGTTTGCGGGCCGATTATTCTTCAGATTTTGCCGGGTCATGGGTTAGCCTTCGCTCGCCGTCCCCTATTCGAGCCATCGAGCGCCGCGCCATGCATCTGCTTCGTCCCCAGTTTCGCATCGAGGAGCAGCGCGCGCTGGAATTTGCCGGGCAACGCGGCTTCGGCATGATCGTCGCGGCGGACGAGCACGGTCCGCGGGCCTCGCACGTGCCGTTCGTGCTGGACTGGCGCAACGGGCAGGTGATCGTGCAGATCCATTTCACCGCCAAGAATCCGCTCGTTGCGCTTGCGGACGGCACGCGGCGCTTCCTGCTGATCGTTGCCGGCGACGACGCCTACATCTCCAACGACTGGTACGCTTCGCGCGACAATGTCTCGACCTGGCTCTACGAGGCCGTGCACCTGTCGGGCGTGGCGCATCTGCGCGAACTGGACGAGAACCGCGGGCATGGCGATGCGCTGCTTGCGGTGTCCGAGGCGCGGTTGCCGAAGCAGCCCTGGGACCTCGCGCAAATGGAGCCGGGCAAGCGCGAGAGCATGCTGGCCGCGATCCGGGTCGTCGATCTCGTGGTCGACACGGTCGAGGGACAGGCCAAGCTCAATCAGCAGAAGAGCGATGCGGACCATGTCGCGGTCGCCGACCAGCTGGCGCGGTCGGAGGAGACGGGGTACCGGCGGCTGGCGCGGAAGATGCAGGCGCTGCGGCCGGGGCTGGGGTATGAGATGCTCTAAACTTGTAGCCCGGATGGAGCGCAGCGTAATCCGGGATTCATGCCGCGATCTGAGAACCCCGGATTGCGCATCGCTCCATCCGGGCTACGCGAGCCGTTCCTGCTACGCTTGCTTCGCTCAGCATTTGATCTTACGGACCTCTGCATGCTCGTCATCTCCATTCAAAGCCAAGTGGTCCACGGCCATGTCGGCAACAGCGCGGCGGCCTTTGCCATGCAGGCGGAGGGCGTGAACGTCGCGGCGGTGCCGACGACGCTGCTGTCGAACCATCCGCGTTATCCGACGTTGCGCGGGCGGGTGCTGGAGACCGAGCTCGTCGCCGATCTCCTCAAAGGCGTCGAGGAGCGCGACCTCGTCGACGAGGCTGCGGTGCTGGTCACCGGCTATCTCGGCTCCCCCGGCAATGCGGCGGTGATCGCCGACTTTGTCGAGCGGGCGCTGACGCGGAATTCGAAACTGGTCTATCTCTGCGATCCCGTGATCGGCGATGACGGCCGCGTCTATGTCGCCGATGGCATTCTGGACGTGGTGCAGCACCGGCTGCTGCCGGCCGCCAACCTGACCACGCCGAACCAGTTCGAGCTCGAGCTGCTGTCGGGCGTCACGATCGCGGACACTCAGAGCCTGCGCACGGCCTGCGCGGCGCTGGCGGGGCAACGTCGCATCGATGTCGTCGCTACCGGCTGCACGCTCGCTGACACGGCAGAAGGGCAGGTGGAGACGATCCTGTGCGCCGACGGCCAGCTGTCGCGCTTTGCGACGCCGCGGTTGCCGATCCGCCCCTCAGGCACCGGCGATCTCCTTACCGGCCTGATTGCGGCGCATCTGGCCAAGGGCAAGGCGATGCAGGCGGCCGTACGGCTCGCGGTCGAAACCATCTTTGCGGTGCTCGTGCGCACGCAAGACGCAGGCACCGCCGAGATGCGCCTCGTACCGCTGCCGATCCCCGGGCGGAAGCCGTAACAGGGTCAGGTCGCGCGCTTGCCGGCCGATTGCGCCGACTTCTGCGGCTTAGCCAAACTCTTCTGCTCGCGCGCGGCGTGTGTCTTTCGCAGCTTTGCGTGGGCCGCGGCCCGCATCACCTTCTTGGACCTCACGTTGGTCGCTTCCTTGCGGTCTCCCGTGCCACGCTTCGAGATGTATTCCTGGCCGTCGACCGGGCCGACATGCGGCGGATCGCGGCCGAGATAGGGCCGGCCAATGCCGAATGCCTTGCCGTTGGCGTCGACCCACTTCCACAGGATTTCGGTCGAGACCCAGCGCTGCGCGCGGTTGTTGCCCTGGGTGCTGACGATGTCGGCCGCCATGCCGTGGCCGTAGCCACCGCGCGTGCTGCCGCCATGATAGGAGCGGTCGGACGCGGCCTTCAGGCCGCTCGCGATCGACTGGCGGTAGTCGTCGCGGAACGCGCTGGTGATGCCCGGCGACAGGCCGGCGGCCTCGGCTGCGAGCAGCATGCGAAACAGCTTTCGCTTGAAGCTCTTGTCCATGCCGCCGATGACGTAATCCATCATCGGCATGCTGGCGCGCTCGGCCGCTTTCGGATCCTTCCAGCCAAAATCCTGATCGACCAGCTTTGTGAAGCTGCGCATCACCGTGACCATCTTGCCCCTGCGCTTGATGGTGACGGGGCGGCGATCCTCGACCTTGATCGAATCCTCCTTCGCGGTGCGCTGATAGAGCGTCCACAGATAGCGGTCGATGCAGGCGTCCATGACAAAGCACTCATCGAGCACGGCGACGGTATCGGCCGGCGGCGACGGCATGCTCGCGGCAGGCGCTGGGCCGGTCGCGATCGCCGCGGGCGACAACGCATCTGTCGTTACAATCTCGGTGGGATCGGCGGATGCGAGTTTGATCGCAGGCTCCGGCGCCGGTGCGGCTTCTGCCGGTGCAGCCTCGCTGAGGATGGGCGGCGGGGGTTCAGGTGATATCTGTAGTGCCGGCGGCGCCTCCGCCGGCAAGATCAGGGCCGGATCGGCCGAGGCGAGCTTGATGACGGCGGCGGGCATCTCGGCTGTTGCGGCCTCGGGGGCCGGATCCGGATTCGGCGTTGCAGCGACAGCGGCCGCGATATCGGCGGTCAGGGCGATGCCATCCTCGATGGCCGCAGCATGCGGGACGTCGGCGAGCTCGAGCCGACCAAGATCCTTCGCGCGCGACACGGCGGAAGCATTGGCGCTGCTTTTCTCGATGAGGGCCGGAGCGTAGGCGGACAGGGAGAGCGCCAGCCAGCCGGCGAGAACGGCCGAGGGGCACGAGACCGCCACCAGAAGAGACCGCCGATCATTCATGATCCCTGCCTCCAAACGGTTCTGTTCGAACCAATCTTGCACAGCCAGGCACGCGACGCGTCAATTGTTCGGAGGATGGTGTGGCGGCGCAATGGCGCAAATGGGCGAAATGGGTCTTTTCGGGCGGGTGTTGCCGAGGTGCAACGCGAATTCCCTGCGGTTTCAGGGGGGCAAGTGGCTGAAAAGCGGCAGCCATTCATTGTCATCAAATTGAAGGGGTTGAATTTACTCAATCTTGGATTGCGGCTTGGTATCTCTCCCGTGCCGGCAACGTGCGGTAGAATTGGAAGGATGCGAGTTGTGAAATTGAAATGCCTGTTGACCGAATTTGCCGCCGATGAATCCGGCGCCACCGCGATCGAATACGGTCTGATTGCAGCCGGTATCGCGCTGGCGATCATCGAGATCATCTATGCGCTCGGCACCAATCTCGTCGCAAAGCTGCAATCGCTGGCGACGGCGTTGAAATAAGCCGCGTGGACGCGGGGCATGTGCTCGGTGCCTGACCGCCGCCCATAAAAGTGTCATGTCGCGTCTGGCGGGGCTTCGACCAAGCGCTTGTGCGCATTAAACATATTGCCATGCAGCGGGCGCGCTGTTGCAATGCAACAGGGCATGTCGCAATGCAGCAAAACGCGCTTAAATGTGCTCCGAACCTTCCACTCAGGAGCATCACGAATGAACAAGAAGACTCTGTCGATCGCCGCCGCCATCCTGACGATCGCGGGCAGCACTGCGGCTTTCGCCGCCGAGCTGCCGACCTATGAGGCCAACGGTTTCCCGGTCTCCCCCCTGCAGGTGCGCGTGCTCGGTGCAGCTCATGTCGAGCAGCAGGCAACCGTGCCGACCACGGTCGCTTCGGTCCACCAGGCCCGCGTGCTGACGCCGCGCAAGGTCAAGACCGCGGACGTCACGACGGGCACGGCCCGCTGATCTCAATCGCTTGAAGACATGAAACAGGCTCGTCTCCTCCCGAGCCTGCATGGACCGCGTTCCCTTTCAGGAGCGCGGTCTTTTTTTGAGAAGCGAGCCACGTTCTGGCGCGGCCGTGCGCGGGTTGAGAAAGTTGGGGCAAGAAAAACCGCCGTCGCACGCCGATTGTGGACGGCCGTTCAAGACGCGTGTGATCTCTTTAATAGTTGCTTTGCAGATCGCGGCGCCTGATGCGGGCGCCGCTTAGTGGCGGCCAAAAACCGTTTTCATAATGGAGCCGTCATGCCCGTTGCGCAAAAAGCCGTTATTGCCACCACCTCGCCGCGCGCGTTTATTCTCAGACATATTGCATTGTTCGCAGCCGCCGCGCTGTTCGTGTTCGTGCTGAGCCTGACCTATGGACTCGATCTCAGCCCCGGATTTTTCTGAGCGAACTTGCGCAGCTCGATTCGGGCTACGCATGCTTCGATGAGCGCAGACTGGACGGCGATCTGCCATAGAGCTCGGCGAACGCGGCGTTGAATCTGCGCAGGCTGCCGAAGCCGGCCTGGAACGCGATGTCGGTCATGGTGTGTTCGCCGCCATCGAGCAGGCGTTTTGCGCGCTGGACGCGCAGCGTCTTGGCAAGCTGCTGCGGCGTCGCGCCGACATGCCGCTCGAACAAGCGCGCCAGGTGACGCGAGGAGATGCCGAGCCGCATCGCAAGCGTCACCACCGAATCTTCATCGAGCGCGCCCTCGTTGATCAGCTTCACCGCGCGCGCGACCGTCGAACGCGTGCCGTTCCAGGCCGGGCAGAACGGCGCGGTTTCGGGGCGGCAGCGCAGGCAGGGCCGGAAGCCAGAGGCTTCGGCCGCGGCCGCCGTCGGGTAATAGACGACGTTGCGCGTCAGCGGCTGCTTGGCCGGGCAGACCGGGCGGCAATAGATGCCCGTGGTCTTCACCGCGGTGAAGAAGCGGCCGTCATAACGGGGATCCCTGCGCAGGCGCGCGGCGTTGCAGTCGTCAAAACTCAGCATGGCCGGATGATAGCGCATGCCCGCGCGGGCGGAAGGGCCGCGGGATGACCGAGTCCGATTGTGGCGAGCCGCAACGCGCATGGCGGCCTAGAAGGCGGCCCTCGATGCAAGCCCCCTCAATGCCAGTTCTGGAGCGCGCCGTGACCAGCCCGAAAGACATCGTTCTCAACGCCTGGAAGACCTTTTCGTCGCGCGATGCCGGCCGCATCGCCGCACTGTTCACCGACGATGCCGAATGGATCGCGCCGAAGGGCAACGCCACCGCCGTCGCGCTCGATCACACCGATCACATGGTGGGCGCGCAAGCGATCGCGCGCTTCATCGCGCAGGAGATGCACAGGATGTTTTCCGAGGTCGATATCGCCTTCCGCGGCGTCTACGCCGACGGCGATGTCGTGATCGTGGAGGAGCGGATGCGTGCCACGCTTGCGGGCGGCAAGCCCTACGAGAACGACTATTGTTTCGTGTTCACGGTGGCCGGGGACCGCATTCGCGAGGTGCGGGAATACATGGACACGCGCAAGGGATGGCGGATGGTGTTCGGCGAGGCGGCCTGACGATTGGACACGCTCCATCCGGGCTACGGAATCTCGCCGCGTGCCAGACCTGCAACGGCGTGGGTTGAGGCGGCTCACGCGCTGACATAAGGCTTTCCCATGGATCAGCGAACGAGCGGCGCTGACGCTCTCATTCAGAAGAACGATGCGGCGCCGGCGTTGCTCGGCGTCGTCTGCGGCCTGTCGGCTGCGCTGTTCTGGGCGCTGGGCTTTGCCGGCACGCGGCACGGCCTCAGGGTCGGTTTCACCCCGGTCGATCTGCTCGTGCATCGCTATGTCTGGTCGGGCATCGCGTTCTTGCCGCTGGTCGCGCGCGCCGGCATCGGTGATCTCTGCGGCATCGGCTGGGGCAGGGGCCTCGTGCTGATGGTGCTCGGCGGTCCCGTGATGTCGCTGATCTCCTACACCGGATTCCTGTTCGTGCCGCTCGGCCACGGCAGCGTGATCCAGCCTTCCTGCGCGACGCTCGGCGGCCTCCTGCTCGCGGCGGTCGTGCTGAAGGAGCACATCTCCGCGTCGCGCCTTGCCGGCGCCCTGGTTATCGTCGGCGGCCTCTGCGTGATCGGCGCGGAATCGATCGGCCATATCGGAGCCGACGGCGTGCTCGGCGATCTGACCTTCGTGCTCACCGGATTCATGTTCGCCGGTTTTGGCGCGCTGCTGCGGCACTGGCGCGTCTCCGCCGTGTCGGCCGCGCTCGTCATCAACGTGCTGTCGCTGCTGCTGTTGCCGATCTATCTCGCCACCGTCGGTCTCGCCCATGTCGCGGCGATCGGTGTGACCGAGAATGCCATTCAGGCGCTGGCGCAGGGCGTGCTCGCCGGCCCCGCCGCGCTTTATCTGTTCGCCGTCTCGGTCCAGCGCCTCGGCGTCGCCCGCGCCGCCGTGATCCCGGCCTGCGTGCCGGCGCTGACGCTCCTGGTCGGCTGGCTGCTGCTCGGCGAGCCGCCGACGATGTTGCAGGTGGCGGGCCTGGTCACGGTGCTGTGCGGGTTCTATCTGGCGCAGCGGCAGCGGTGATCGCATAGCGCGACCGGAGGTGCGGCAACATTCCGGATTATGCGTCCGCTCCATCCGGGCTACGCTGCCCGTCATGACCATCCTGCTCAACATCGACGTTCCTGACGCAGCGCAAGCGACCACCTTCTACACCGCCGCCTTCGGCCTCACGGTCGGCCGCCGCTTCGGCACCGACTTCGTCGAGCTGCTGGGCTGGCCCGTGCCGCTGTATCTTCTGACCAAGCAGGCCGGCACACCGGGCGCGGGCAGCGACCGCCGCCGCTACGAGCGGCACTGGACGCCGCTGCATATCGACGTCGTCGTCGATGACGTCGATGCCGCCGTCGCGCGCGCACTTGCCGCCGGCGCGATCCTCGAGGCGCCCGCGCGCGATGCGTCCTATGGCCGGATCGCGATGCTGGCCGATCCGTTCGGGCACGGGTTTTGTCTGCTGGCGTTCAGCGCGAAGGGGTATGACGCGCTGCTGGAGGAATAGCTCGAGCGGACGCGGGCGGCTTAAGCCTTCTTCACGAACTCCGATTTCAAATTCATCGCGCCGATGCCGTCGATCTTGCAGGCGATGTTGTGGCCGTCGGTGGCGTCCTGGAGGCGGATGTTCCTGACCTTGGTGCCGCCCTTGACGACCGACGACGACCCCTTGACCTTGAGGTCCTTCATCACGATGACGCTGTCGCCATCGACGAGCGCATTACCATGCACATCGCGCACCCCGGCCTCCTGCGGAGCCGGCGCGGCCGCATCGCCCCCAGCGCGCCATTCATGGGCGCATTCCGGACAGACCCAGAGATCGCGGTCCTGATAGGCGTGCTCGGACTGGCAGTTCGGGCATTTCATCGGTTCGGTCATTGCTTGCCTCGTCACCCCCTAGAGCCTTTGCTCCAGGTTTTTGTTTTGGCGCGTTTTCTTTACGAAAACCGGTATCCACTTCGCTCGAAAACGCTCTCACGGGCGCGCCGCACGCATTCCGCCGGAAAAGATGGATTGGGAGCAAATCCTTTACCATGGCGTCCGGTCCCGGTTGAAGTGCCGGAGCCTTAGGAGTTCGGGAAAAATTCCGCGGTATCCATGTCCTGATCATACGGATGCGTCGGCTACGCCGTTCGACGCTGCCGCAAGCTTTGGGAGTCCAAGTCATGAGCGAGCATCGTGCCGCTGCCAGACATCAGACGTTGCGAACCGGGATTGTCGAGTTCGACAACGGCACCGGCAGCCTCGTCAGCGTGCCCTGCACGATCCGCGATGTCTCCGGCACCGGCGCCCGCCTGCAGCTCAACTCGTCGCTATGGGTCGCCGAGCAGTTCACGCTGGTCTTCAGCAGCGGACTGCGCAAGGACTGCCGGGTCGCCTGGCGCAAGGGCAGACTGATCGGCACCGCCTTCGCCGACGGTTATGCAAGCCCGGACGAACAGGCCGTCATGATGACCGCGGACGAGCAGTCCCGGCACCGGCTCGGGATCGGTGCGCGCGTCAGAGCGGCGCGCGAGACCCGCGGCTACACCGAAGTCCAGCTCGCCGAGCGCATCGGCGTCACGCCCGCCTTTCTGGCGCTGGCCGAGAGTGGCGAGGCCGACATTCCGCTCTACCAGCTGATGCACATTGCCGATTTGCTGATGGTCGGCCTCGACGGGCTCGTCGCAGGTCCGCCGCCTGAGGACGTCGACGCGGCGTAGGGGCACACCTCGCGGAGCTGTCCGCCAACAAAAATGTCGAAAACAACCCCATGCACCGTAGAAAATACGCGTGATTTCAGGGATCTGCGAGACCGGACATTGCGGAGATCCTGGTCGTCGCTTGCCCGAGGCTGATTTCGGCGATCCCGAATAAAATTTGACTCGTCGGGCAAAACAGGGGCACTATGGCATGGTGGCGCCGGTGCGACGGACCGGTGCGTCGCCGGGGCCGCGGGGCGACATGCCGAAAAACCTGAAAAGCGAAGCGACAAGAAAACCGCAAAGAAAACTGAAGACCTACCAGACCTCGCTCGGCTTCTACGACCAGGCGGTCGCCGCACCCTCGATGAAGGCGGCGCTGGAGGCCTGGGGCGCCAGCTCCAACCTCTTCCATCAGGGCGCCGCGAAGGAGACCGACGACCCCGACATCGTCGCGGCGACCATGGCGAGCCCCGGCGTCGTGCTCAGGCGCCCGGTCGGCTCCGGCGGCCCGTTCACCGAGAGCGCCGCGCTGCCGACCGATCTCGCCGACGATGAGGCCAAGCCAAAATCCAAATCCGAGTCCAAATCCAAATCCGAGTCGAAGCAACGTCCGGCCAAGGGCGCAACAAGACAGTCACGCAAGATTGACGATCAAGACGCGCGCAAAGCCGCCGCGGCGTTCGAGAAGGAAGAGCGGCGGCGAGACGCCGAGCGCCGCAAGGAAGAGGCCGCCATCGCCAAGGAGCGCGATAAGCAGCGCGCGCGCCGCGACAAGTTGGTTGCCGCAGCCCAGGCGGCGTTGGACAATGCGAGGCGGGAGCACGACGCGAAGGCGGAGGTGATCGAAGCCGAGCGGGCCGCGCTCGACGAACGCGCCGAGGCCGAGCAGGGCCGGTGGGACAAGCAAAGGAAAAAGCTGGAGGAGGCTCTGCGCCGCGCGCGCACGTAGCGCGAGCGAATTTAGCTTGCCTTGCCTTGCGTCCTTTTGCACTCTTCCAGGGAAGGAGACCAACGCATGAAGATCATCACCGCCGCGTGTGCGCTCGGAACGGCCCTGGTGCTGTGCAACCTCGGGATATCAGGCGCTGAAGCCCGGACGCGGAAGGCCCAGGTGGTTCGCGAACCACAGCAGAGGCTTATCGTCACCGCGCCCGTGCTCAGGCCAACGCCGTGGGATTACTACATTGTTCCACGATATCGTTATCGCCCTGAGGACGACCGGGTCGATCCGAACGGCCCGCCCTATGTGTCGTCATGGGTCCGCTATGAGGGATGGCGGTGGCCGTACTGGTGGTAGAGGAATAGATGCGTATGATGGGTAGAGCGACTTGTCCGCCGTAGCTCGAAGAGCGAAGGCGGAAGCTAAACCCATCAATGGCCGTCATGGAATGATGGGTTTCGCAAGCGCTCTACCCATCCTGCGGACTGGTAGTGAAGGCCATCGACGGACGCGGAGCGGAATAGACGAGAAGCGAAGCCCATCGATAGCTGTCGCGGCACGATGGGTTTCGCAGGCGCTCCACCCATCCTGCGCGCTGCTCCTCGAGGCATCCCCGAGACGTGCTATGCTCCTGGGCGGGAGGAATCAGCATGAGAGTCCCTACCGCGATACTCGCCCTGCTTCTTTCAAGCCCGGCCGCCGCCCAGGAGTGCCAGACATGCTCAATGGCCGACGCCTGCATGAAGGAGTACTCTAAGGCGACGTTGGAGGCCCAAAGGGCCACGAAGCAAGCAATCCGGGACTGGAAGCAGAATCTGGACCGAAAGGCCTCCGCCGAACTGTCCAGCAGGGGCATACTCGCATTGCAGGACGCGATGGAGGCGCAGGTTCGTTCCGAGCTGGAGCGGCTGAAGGAGTGCCTGGCGAAGATCAGGTAGGGCGCAAGCGCGCGGCGGAAAGCACCCGCATATAGGGACGGGCGCCCTCGCGACCATGAATGTCTAGGCTGGTGCGCTTCGCGCAGCCGCAGGCAAACCCACCCTACGGGTCATCCGCCGATAGTCGCAGGAACTGCCGCTTCATCGCGTTGACCCTGGCGACATAGCTTGCAACCGAGTGATCGCCGCAGCGTTCGTCGGCAATCATCTGAAACTTGCGGCGCGCGTAGGCTGTGGCGGGGCCCGCGCCGCAGAGATGGATGAAGGCGGCCAGATCCTGCTTCTGCTGCGCGTTCGCCTTCACATCGCCCGCGCGGGCCAGAACGTCAGCCACGTTGCGATCCAGATACACCGATGCCAGCTCGATGGCGTGGCTCGGGATCGCGCGGGTGTAGAGGCTGGTGAACCCGCAGCCGGTCTCCGTGACCGCGTTGCCGCGGACACAGAACCGTGCGGCGTCGGCGAAAGCCGGATCGGTCATCTGGTAGAGGCCGACGGCGCTGGAGGCGGGCCGGTAGATCGCGAGCGGATTGAGGCTCAATCGCCAGCGCCAGTAGGTACGCGCCACCGGATTGCCCGAACTCTCGACTTGTGCCAGCGCCGCCAGCAATTCGGGCGTGATCGTCGCGGTGGAAAAGCTTCGGAACAGCGGCCCGTATTGCCGCCAGTTCTCGGCCGGCTCCTTGTCGAGCGCGTTGCCGACAAGGACGAACAGCTCGGTCGGCTTGCGGATGACGTGATAGACGATGTTCACAAACGCTGCGACCGCAAGCAGGATCGCCACGCTGCCTGCGATCCGAACCATCCGCGGTGCGCGCGCGAACCTCTTTCGCATCCACCGGGCGCCTCGCCGGACGCTGCGAAGGCGGGGGAGGAGGCGTTTGCTTTTTCGTGGCATGGGTCTGGTGGGAGCGCGTGGATGAGTTGACGCTTTGCGAAATCCATCACCTGACGGGGTCGATGGGGATAGACTCGCTCCACCCATCCTATGGATCGTGTGGGGGTATCACTGCAACGATTCGTCCCTGTCCTCTGAGAGTTGGGTGCACCGTCACCGCAATTCGAACCGCAACTATGAGAGGTTGAGCGTTGATGACATCCATCATCGCTGCGTGCCGCGGCGGCAACTGCACAAAAATGGCAAAGCTGCGACTGTCAACGACATATCTGATTAGAAGGTCGCTTATCCACGTAATACACTCAGCGCCGTTTGGGGTACGGGGAGCGTATTGGGAGGGTCAATCATGGCAAGTGTCGAACAATTGCGCAGACGTGAAGGCGTAAACTTGGTCCAGCTCGAGGCGGACATTGCATCGGTGCGCACGGGAAGCTCGATTGCTTCAATTGCGCTGCCCGATTACGTCGAGCACACCGAGGGGGTCACGCGCGTGGGCGCGCTCAGTGCAGAGGCGGTCATTCGTGACTATGAGTCCGCTGCGAAAGAGATCGAGGCCATGGGCGCCGAGCTGATCGATGCCGCGCGAAAATGCGAGGCGCTGACAGCCCAGGTCCATGATGCGATCGCCTTCATGCGCGAGACGGCAGCGGGGTATCGCGACGAGGGGCGGAAGATCTTCAAGCGCATCGAGGAATGCGCGCTCTTCACGGAAGACGTCCGCAAGACGTGCGAGCAGGTCAAGCGCAGGATGAAGGACGTCTCGGTCGGCGAGTACTGCAGCGAGGAGCTTGCGACGGAAGAGCTCGAGCCGACCGGGATCGCAGCCACGGTGTCGGTGTGCGAGGTACGGTGAGGCGGGCGTAGAGCGTCGTTCGCAGGATGGGGTGAGCGCTCGCGCGCCCCATCCTGCGGGCTGGGCTTCAAAGCCAATCGCGCGTCGACGGGAAACAAGCCCGTTTGCGAGAGTCCCAGACGTAATCCGAACCGCCGCAAGGCGGACGCGCACGCGACGTGGCCGGACATTGATTCCAGACCCGCGCACCCGTTGCCCAGCCATCGACCACGCACGCGCCGGAAACGGTGGCGTGGCAACCGGTGCCGCAGCCGTCTGCGGCGCTGGCCGCGCAGACTGCAAACAGAAGCATCATTGGGGTCAACAGGACGCGTGAAAGGTGCCTGGTCATGGGCTTGCTCCTTCATGCCGAGGCCCGTCGTGACGTCGCACAGATCTGGCCGAGGGCCTGCCGGCCGATCACCGCGCAGCATAGCACCAAGGTTCTTGGCACCAAGGTTCTTGGCACCAAGGCTCTTGGCACCAAGCCTCTTGGCCGAGAACGCTGACGGCTTACCAATCCGGATCGTAGGGGTCGGCCATATAAGGCGGGGGCATCCAGCGTCCTCGCGGCGGCGGTGGCCTGGGCCGCCGGGGGGCGGTCGCTTGCACGTGCGGCCGTGCAGGCGCAGCCGTCTCGTTGCTCGTCGCGCTCCGCACGACCGGTTTCGCGGGTGCAGGCGCGGCTGACGTCGTCAGTTGCGTTTGCAGCGCCTGGACCTGTGCGGCGAGGCGCGCATTGTCCGCGGCATCCTTCTCCTGCGCCGCCTTGAGCTGTTGAATGGTGTCGGCCTGCTCGCGCAGCGTCTGCTCGTTGCGGCTTTTCAGTTGCTCGAGCTTTCCGTTGATGCTCGCAAGCTCGCTGGTGATGGTCTTGAGCGATTGCGCGAGATCGGACGATGACGGATCAGGCGCCGTGGCGCCGGTTCTTGGCGCGTCAGGTCTTGCAGCGTCAGGTTTTGGAGCGCTTTCCGTTTCCTTGCCGAGCGGCGGCGCGGGCACCGGACTGGGCCCATCCGCAGCAGCCAGTTGCACGGCCGGCGGTTGCGCCGGACTTTCGACCACGGACGCTCGCGCGGGTTCGCTCGCGGCCGGCGGAGCCCATCGCGCCATGATGGACCTGGTCATCGACTTGGCCTCATCGCGATATTGCGAAGCGAAGGCGGCGCCGAGAAGGCCGATCGCCAACACGAGGCCAACCAGGGCACGCAGCATGGTCCGATCTCCCTTCAGGCCTTGATTGCCCACCTTGCTAACCGGTGCCGGCACCTTGTCCTTGGGACCCTCGGCTGCCTTCGCTCCGGCGCTGGCCTGCGAGGTCCGCGGGGCTTCGTTGCCGCGTTCCATTCCGGAAACCAGCCGGTCCAGCCGCGCAAGGTCTTGCTCTGCGCTCTTGATCTGGTCATAGGCCCGCGCCAGCCCGCCATCGGCGCGCACCTCGTCCGGCTTGGCGGCCTCAGGCTTTTGGGCCTCAGGCTTGTCGGTATCAGGCTTGGGGTCGTTCGCTTCAGGCACCGATGCGCGCTCCATCCAGTCGGGCGTCAATGGGAGTGCGGCAGTCCGATCGTCGGAAGGATAGGCCTCACCGTTGTCCAACACAACGCGCGCGCGAAGGAGAAATTATGGCGGGCTACGGTTGCTGAAGCAGCCGGGCGCTGCTCCCCGGGGCATCCCTGCGACGTGCTGTGCTATCGCGGGAGGAAGCGCCATGAGGGTCTCCACCGCGACACTCGCTCTGCTTCTTTCAGGTCCGGCCGCGGCCCCAGGAGTGCCAGACATGCTCAATGGCCGACGCCTGCATGATGGAGTACGTTAAGACGACGTCGGAGGCCCAAAAGGCCACCAAGCAAGCCATCCGGGATTGGAAGCAGAATCTGGACAGAAAGGCCTCCGCAGAATTGTCCAGCAGGGGCATACTCGCATTGCAAGACGCCATGGAGGCGCAGGTTCGTACGGAGCTGGAGCGCCTGAAGGAGTCCCGGCGAAGATCAGGTAGGGAGGGGCGCAAAGGAGGATCCAATGAAATCGCTTCTGCTGCTCACGGCGAGCGGTCCGCTGCTCATTCTCACCTCGCACCAGTCCCTGGACGACCAGAAGCTCCTTGGGGTGCTCAGGCAAAAAGGCATCGGCAAGTTCGTGGCGTTCGAGGTTCCCTTGTCGCTCGCCAGAGAGCGCTACGGCGGCCACTTTCACGCGGTTGAAAGCAATCTGCACGAGACCGATGATTTGAGAGTGCTCGACTTCAACGGCCAGCGGGTCTTTCAGCTCTTTCATTTCGAAGAGCTCGGTTCACCGATCCTGGTAGAGCGGTCGTGATCCGGTTTTGTTCGGCGGCGAAAGGGGATGTGTCGAGCAGGGCTGTTCCGAAGGGACGCCGATTGAGGTACGATGGAAGCTTGGACCCGTGGAGTCTGCCATGACGTCATATACTGTCGGGTTGAAGCTCGGGGTGCGTGCCAAGGTGCTCACGATCGAAGCCGAGGACGCATTGGTCGCGGCGCTGAAGATCAAGCTCGAGAACCCCGAGGCACTCGTCACCTACGTTCGCAAGTCAAATCGGCGCGGCGATCGTCGCCACCCGCACGAAGTGCAGCGGGCCAAGACAACCGGCTAAAGCGCGATGAGATTGGGATGAATCGTCATCGCGCTTTAGGTTGTTGTTTGAGCATGATCTTTTCGGAAAACCGCTTCGCACTTTTCCGGATCATGCGTTAGCCGATGCCGAGACCGCGGCAGGTAGCCCGGATTTCGCTTCCGCCTTCGCTCTTCGAGCTACGGCGGACAAGTCGCTCCATCCGGGCTACGCTCGCTCCCCCCGCTGTGTCGGAATACGCAGTTGTCGTTAGTGACGTGTCGCGCGAATTTCGAGCGTCGTCTGGGTGAGCTTGGCCACGAATCCCTCAAAATGCATGACCCTTTGTCTGGTCAATTGTCCATGCAACTCGGCGATCTTCTGGGATTCGGCGATCAACGATCCGCACACCTGTTTCGCGTACTCCATCTGAAGCTCAAAGGCCTCGACGGGTGAGCGCGCCGCCGCGAGCTTTCCCAGGAAGTTCCAGGCGTGCTCAAGCGACGTCCTCGTGTAGTCGCTATAGGCATCGGCAATCGCCTGCGGGCTGGCCTGGGAGGGTTCCACCGGTGCGACGGGCGCGCTTGCAGCGATCTCCATCCCGGAAGCCTCGCCTGGCAAGGCTGCAGCCGAGGGTACCTGAGCACTGATCTCTCGGCTCGTCTCTTGCCTTATCTCTTGCTCGGCCTCTTGCCTGTTCTCTTGGGGGCTCTCTTGCTTGTTCTCTTGGCTGATCTCCGCCGAGGCATCCGGCAATTGATGGGCCGCAGTTGCGTGTTGCTCGCCGGCCCTGGTCCGTTGCCCGGCCTTCTTCTTCGCGCCGCGCCGGCCGGATTTTCCCGTTGTCTTATTTTCGCCCGCACTCAACATTGCAAATAACTCCTGAATATCGCTGAAGCCGCAAGCCTCCGTCGTGTTTGCGCTGAAATCGCGATTGTGGGTTGTCGCTTGCGTGGCGGCCATGTGGTGAGATTTTGCCGGGCATCGGCAAGGCGCAACTCGCGGGTGACGGCCTGGACTGCTTCGCAGAGCCTGTCATCGGGCCGCGCTCCGCGCGGACCCGGTGGCTCGCAATGACGGGCGTCCTGGTCCTCGCGCGTTCGTCGTCACCCGAACAGGGCGACATAGACCACGTAGAGCCAGCCCAAGATGCCGTGGATGATCGCCCACAGGATCGAATGATTGTTGGTGTAGGAGATTGCGATGGCGAGTGCGGAGCCAAAACCCACGCCGTATTTGGCGCCCTCGACCCGAACCCCGTAGTAGCGATTGCCGTTCATGGCGGTCCTTCCTGCGGGCCACGCTTGCTCATCACGCCTTATAAAAGTCTTCCGCCAATTGTGAAATGGCACACAGACGGCAGCCCTCGGGTCTGCTTCTTTAGCACCGACACTATACCCTCGTGCGCTTGCTCGGCGATGCGCACCGGCGGGTCGGCATTTGGCAATTTAGGGATGATCGCTATGGGCGTTTTCAATCGCACGGCCATGCTTTGCAGCTCTTTCATCGTGTCCACCATGAGCGGGTGAACCGAGAGATTTTCGCGTGCGCGCAACGGCGCGTGCAGGGATTTTTCTTGAGGCCCCGCCGGTGACGGACGGGGCCTTTCCATTTTTCATGTCAGCCCACGACTGTCCGGCGGTGCCTTCGCGAAGAAGGATGCAGGGTCATGTGGGAGTATTTTGGACCCGATTTCGCTTTTGACGTGGTGAAGGGATTTGTCGCCGGCGTTGCCTCCATGGCGTTTCAGGTCGTGGCGCCGCGGGCGTTTCATGCCGCGAAGCGATTTCGCGCGCACTGGGTTGCCAGAAAAGACGCAAGACAAGCACGCCGCAACGCGCCGGCGAATGATGAGCCGTGAGGCCTCTGAGCGAAGCGAAACCCATCAATAGCCGTCATGGCACGATGGGTTTCGCAAGTGCTCTACCGATCCTACGGACTACAAGCTAACCGCCGTCATCCGCCGCCAGGCGCTGAAATTGCCGCTTCATCGCGTTGACCCCGCAGATATAGCTTGCGACGAGGTGATCGCCGCACCGCTCGCCGGCCATCATCTGAAACTTGCGGCGTGCGTAGGCTGTGGCGGGACCGGCGCCGCAGAGATGGATGAAGGCGGCCAGATCCTGCTGCTGCTGCGCGCTTGCCTTCACATCGCCCGCGCGGGCGAGGACGTCAGCCACATTGCGGTCCAGATACACCGATGCCAGCTCGATGGCGTGGCTCGGGATCGCGCGGGTGTAGAGGAAGGTGAACCCGCAAGCAGTCTCCGTGACCGCGTTGCCGCGGATACAGAACCGTGCGGCGTCGGCGAAGGCGGGATCGGTCATCTGGTAAAGGCCGATGGCGCTGGAGGCGGGCTTGTAGATCGCGAGCGGATTGAGGCTCCATCGCCAGCGCCAGTAGGTGCGCGCCACCGGATTGCCCGAACTCTCGACCTGCGTCAGCGCGGCCAGCAATTCGGGCGTGATTGTTGCGGTGGAGTAGGTGTGGAAGAGGGGGCCGTATTGGCGCCAGATCTCGGCGGGGTCCTTGTCGAGGGAGTGGCCGACGAAGGCGAAGAGTTCGGTTGGCTTGCGGATGATTTGATAGGCGATGTCGAGGAGGGTGAGGGCCGCAAGCAAGACTGCTACGCTGGCCGCGATCCGGACGATCCGCGGTGCGCGGGCGAACGCCTTTCGTATCCGCCGAGCGCCTCTTCGGAGGTTGCGAAAGCGAGGGAGGAGGTGGGTGCGTTTTCCTGGCATTGCGCTTGCGCAGCACTGTCACTGCAATTCAAGCTGTGATCTCAAGACGCTGTGATCTCAAGATCTGGAGCCCGCCATCAATAGCGGCCGCCGCTGCCCTTTTGCTGCGTGATCCAGTCCGACAATGTTTTCCGTGTCGATCCCGCAGTCCGGCCCGGTGATGCCTTCGGATTGTCGCGAACGCCTTTCGTCGGACGGGTGCGCGGCGCTTCCGTTCCGTTGACGCTCTTCAAGGCAGCCGTCGATGCCTCTGCGGCTTCCTTCTCGAGGCGCAGCTGTTTCAATCGCGCCATCTTGATGCGCTCTGCCTCGACTGCGGGTCCTTCGGACAGCAGTGGCCTGTGTTGCGCAAGCTCCGCCGGGACGATGACACCGAGTATGGTTGTCTCGCCGAGCGCCTTGCAGGCTTCGAGCCGATGCAGTCCCTCGACCAGAACGAGGCGGTCTCCGTCGAGCCGAACGGAAATGGGAGCCTGCTGTCCGATGTCCAGCATACTTTCCGCGATCTCCCCGACGATCTCGGGCTTGATGGCTTTCTTCATTTTCGTGGAAACGAAAATCTTCTCGATCGGGAAGCTTTCCGATGTGGGCATAACTCGACTCCGCTTCTACCGGGCCCGTCGTTGCCGGTGGGGTCGGAGTTTAGGAGGGATGGGCTCGACCGCAAAGGCAATTTCGGCGGCAGGGTGTTGATGCCGGAACCAATCTACGATTACGGCGGCAGTGCACTTAATTGCGCCGTCTACCAAACACGAGCCGAAGGCGCGGCTACGGACTGCTCATTAGAATGGAATATCGTCGTCGAGATCATCGCCGAGTAAGTTAAGCGGAGGCCAAGTCGGTGGTCGTTCCGCGGTCTCAGGATGGATTGATCGCTGGTTTGCTTTGAGTCCCTTGAGGTCGTCGGGATAGAACTCAGCAATGTCCTCCGAGTTGATGTCGAGAATCTCGGTCTCCGGATTTGCCATCACGCGTAGATTGGAGTCTGCGGAGAGCTTCATGCTTCTAAGCTCCGCGCGGAGAAAAATTGTGCCCGCCAAACTCAATGTAATGGTGGAGGGGTGATTCCTATCATACCGGCTAGGTAACCTAAAGCCATAGAGAATGCTCCCGTCTGCGTTGAGCTTGGATGGCGAGTCTTCAAAGACGAGTTGGTAAGTGTCGCAATTGACTAGGCTTATATCTGAATTGAGGCACCGCTTGAATCTCGTGTTTCCCAACAACGAGTCGTGAATCGAAAGCTGAAGCGGGATCCCGGTGAAAACGCAGTCGATGATGTTGGAATTAATTATTGAGATTTCTCTGGCATCGTCGGTTTCAAATGTGCATCGAACAAATGTGAAGCGCCGGAAGCGAATGTTCGCGAGAAACTTGGCGCTGAAGTGACGCCTGACGAAGAGGCACTCATAAAGCAAGGATTTGGTTGAGAGGGGGCGTTTCGATGCTTGAGTTTCTAGACCATCAGCGGCTTCATTCACATCAACCCGCGTCTCGGGGAGGCTATTAGCCCAGCGAGAAGTCTGCTTGATCTTTGCGTCCGTTTCCTCGATCCATTTGTGTTTTTCGGCATTGGCTTCCCTTGTCCTGGTAATCATCAGAGAACCCGATGACCCAGGAGGTGCTGCGCCTTGACCAGGGAACGTTCGTGAGCTTGCCCTAAGCGATCGGACCATGAGTTCTCTCGGATATTTGAGCGAAGTACATTCTCGATTGTCGGTTGATCGCGGATGCTTTCCTCGGCTAACCGCGAAAGAGAATGGATTCCACCAAGTCGAACTTCAATATTGGGGGCGGTGGCTGTCGTAGTGCTAGAGCCTTCCTCGTTGTTAATAGTACGTTTCAGTTCTCTGGTCTGACCAAGTTGTTCGATGGCCCGAGAGAAAATCGACGTGTAATGTGTCTCTCTGTCGATGTCAGTCTTGGCTTCGCTGATTCTTGTTTGTCGATCGAGAATCAGCAGACGCCATACTATGAGTGGCAGGCCCACTACTCCTGCTAAGACGGGAAGGGCTGCCTTAGCTGCATCAGCAGTTCGCTTTTGATCTCCGCTTAGCAGATCTGCCAGCGACCAGCCGATCGCTAGAAAACCAACGACAACGAGTAAAACGAAAAGAACAATAGCGATAACGCTAATAGGCGTCGCAATTTTGGACGATGGCTGTTCGAAAGCACCGATAAGTTTTAATGGCCATCCACGGGTATTCGTGTGTGTGGTGCGTCTCCATTTGAAGCTCGCAGAGGTTGCGTGTCCGATCGCAATAAAGGCCGCTCTGTTGAGCGGCCTTTATAAGTTCAGTCCAGGTAAACCCTCACGAACACCCCGTCGTGGACCCGCAAGTATCGCACTTCATACACGTCCCGTTCCGTACCAGCGTGAAGTTGCCGCACTCGCCGCACATCTCGCCTTCGTAGCCCTTGGCCTTGGCTTCCGCGCGGCGCTCGGCCTTGCTGGGGACGAGCGTCTGTGCGGTGCTGCCGGCCTTGCTCCACTGGAGCGCCTCTAACTTCTCCGTGGGGGAGAGGTCGTGGCTGGCTTCCTGCTTCAGGGCGACGGCGCCTTCGATGGCATCGCCGGCGCGGGCGGAGGTGCCGTGCGAGGCCAGCGCCGTGACCTTGCTGCCGCCGGTCGGGGCGCTGTCGTTGCCCGGGGCGATCGCGGCGGAGCCGCCGCGCATCACGACGAGGTTGTCGGTGCGGGAGCGGGTGAGGCCGCGCGAGACCAGCTTGGTCGCGTGCTGGGCCTCGTCCGGCTCCTTGCCTTCCTCGACGCCCTTGCCGAGCGCGTCGAAGTTCGACTCGGTCGGATCGACATGGGCGAGATCGAAGCGCGACATGTAGCTCACCGCGAGCTCGCGGAAGACATAGTCGAGGATCGAGGTCGCGTACTTGATGCTGTCGTTGCCCTGCACGGGGCCCGCCGGCTCGAAGCGGGTGAAGGTGAAGGCGTCGACATATTCGTCGAGCGGCACGCCGTACTGGAGGCCGAGCGACACCGCGATGGCGAAGTTGTTGATGAAGGAGCGGAGCGCTGCGCCTTCCTTGTGCATGTCGATGAAGATCTCGCCGAGACGGCCGTCGTCATATTCGCCGGTCCGCAGGTAGACCTTGTGGCCGCCGACGACCGCCTTCTGGGTGTAGCCCTTGCGGCGATCCGGCATCTTCTCGCGCTCGCGCATCACGATGATGCGCTCGACCAGCTTCTCGACGATCTTTTCCGAGACCTGGGTGGCACGCGCCGCCATCGGCTTCTCGTAGAGGCTCTCGACCGCATCCTCCTCGTCCTCATCGTCGGCGATGAGCTGCGAGTTGAGCGGCTGGGAGAGCTTGGAGCCGTCGCGATAAAGCGCGTTGGCCTTCAGCGCGAGCTTCCACGACAGCATGTAGGCGGACTTGCAGTCCTCCACCGTGGCGTCGTTCGGCATGTTGATGGTCTTGGAGATCGCACCCGAGATGAAGGGCTGCGCTGCCGCCATCATGCGGATGTGGCTCTCGACCGACAAATAGCGCTTGCCGATCTTGCCGCAGGGATTGGCGCAGTCGAACACCGAATAGTGCTCGGCCTTCAGGTGCGGGGCACCTTCCACCGTCATCGCGCCGCAGATGTGGACGTTGGCCGCCTCGATCTCGCGCTTGGTGAAGCCAACGGCCTGGAGCAGGTCGAAGCCGGGGGCCGCGATCGCCTCGGCACCGATGCCGAGCTGGTCGCGGATGAAGTCTTCGCCAAAGGTCCACTTGTTGAAGGCGAACTTGATGTCGAAGGCGGTCGGCAGGGCCTTTTCGACCTTGGCGATGGCTTCATCGGTAAAGCCCTTGGCCTTCAGCGTCGAGGCGTTGATGGCCGGCGCGTTGGAGAGCGAGCCGTGGCCGACGGCGTAGGCTTCGATCTCCGCGATCTCGCTCTCGCGATAGCCGAGCGCGCGCAGCGCCGCGGGGACCGCGCGGTTGATGATCTTGAAGTAGCCGCCGCCGGCGAGCTTCTTGAATTTGACCAGCGCGAAGTCGGGCTCGATGCCGGTGGTGTCGCAATCCATGACGAGACCGATCGTGCCGGTCGGCGCGATCACCGTGGTCTGGGCGTTGCGATAGCCGTGCTTCTCGCCGAGCTCGAGCGCCGCATCCCAGGCGGCTTGGGCACGCGTGACGATGTCAGCCTGCGGGCAGGACACGAGGTCCATCGGCACCGGGTTCACCGAGAGCGCCTCGTAGCCGTTGGACTGGCCGTGGGCGGCGCGGCGGTGGTTGCGGATGACGCGCAGCATGTGCGCGGCGTTCTTCTTGTAGCCCGGGAAGGTGCCGAGCTCGGCAGCCATCTCCGCCGAGGTCTTGTAGGTGATGCCGGTCATCACAGCGGTGAGGGCGCCGCAGAGCGCGCGGCCTTCCTTGCTGTCATAGGACAGGCCCATGGTCATCAGCAGGCCGCCGATGTTGGCGTAGCCGAGGCCGAGCGTGCGGAACTCGTAGGAGAGCTCGGCGATCGCACGGGACGGGAATTGCGCCATCATGACGGAGATTTCGAGCACGATGGTCCAGAGCTGGCAGAGGTGCTCGTAGCCGGCGACGTCGAACTGTTTTGTCGTGGTGTCGTAGAACGTCAGCAGGTTCGCAGACGCCAGGTTACAGGCGGTGTCGTCCAGGAACATGTATTCCGAGCACGGATTGGACGCGCGGATGTCGCCGGACGCTTTACACGTGTGCCAGTCGTTCATGGTGGTGTTGAAGTGCAGGCCCGGGTCGGCCGACGCCCAGGCGGCGTAGCCGATCTTTTCCCAGAGGTCGCGCGCCTTCAGCGTCTTGGTGATCTTCTTCGTCGTACGTCCCACGAGGTTCCAGTCGCCATCGGTTTCCACGGCGCGCAGGAAGTCGTCCTTCAGCGAGACCGAGTTGTTGGAGTTCTGGCCTGATACCGTGAGGTAGGCTTCCGAATCCCAGTCGGTGTCATAGACGTCGAACTGGATGTCCTTGTAGCCCTGCTTGGCGAACTGCATCACGCGCTTGATGTAGTTGTCAGGCACGAGGCTGCGGCGCGCGAGCTTGATCTCGCGGCGGAGCGCCGGGTTCTTCTCGGGATCGAAGCAATCGTCGCCCGAGCCTTCGCAATTCACGCAGGCCTTCAGCACCGCCTTGAGGTGCTTCTGGTTGATCTTGGATCCGGTGACGAGAGCCGCGACCTTCTGCTCCTCCTTCACCTTCCAGTCGATATAGGTCTCGATGTCGGGGTGATCGACGTCGACGACGACCATCTTGGCGGCGCGGCGCGTGGTGCCGCCCGACTTGATCGCGCCGGCTGCCCGGTCGCCGATCTTGAGGAAGCTCATCAGGCCGGACGAGCGGCCGCCGCCGGAGAGCTTTTCGCCTTCGCCGCGCAGGCGGGAGAAGTTGGAGCCGGTGCCGGAGCCGTACTTGAACAGGCGGGCTTCGCGGACCCAGAGGTCCATGATGCCGCCCTCGTTGACGAGGTCGTCACCGACGCCCTGGATGAAGCAGGCGTGCGGCTGCGGGTGCTCGTAGGCCGATTTGGACTTGGTCAGCTTGCCGGTGAAGGGGTCGACGTAATAATGGCCCTGGCCGGGGCCGTCGATGCCATAGGCCCAGTGCAGGCCGGTGTTGAACCATTGCGGCGAGTTCGGCGCGACCATCTGCATGGCGAGCATGTAGCGGATCTCGTCATAGAAGGTCTGGGCGTCCTCGTCGGAGGAGAAGTAGTTGCCCTTCCAGCCCCAATAGGTCCAGCAGCCGGCCAGACGATCGAACACCTGCTTGGCCGAGAGCTCGCTGACGAAGCGCTCTTTCTCGGGGAGAGCGGCCAGCGCCTCGGTGTCGGGCACGGAGCGCCACAGGAAGGAGGGGACGGATTCCTCCTCGACCTTCTTCAGGCGCGCGGCGACTCCCGCTTTGCGGAAATACTTCTGGGCGAGCACGTCGGAGGCGACTTGCGACCACTCGGTCGGCACCTCGACGTTCTCAAGCTTGAACACGACCGAGCCGTCGGGATTCCGGATCTCCGACGTGGTCAGCCGGAAATCGATCCCGGCGTAAGGTGACTGTCCCGAAGTGGTGTGGCGCCGCTCAATCCGCATGGTTTTGCCCCGTCCTTTTATCTGCCGGACTGCCTCCGCAAGGCGCCCGGGTCGCTATTTCGGTTCGCGATTCCTCCGAGGGCCTCATCGGCCCAAAGGCTTCGCAGTTCAGCCGGTGGATCCGGCCCAGTTTCTCCCGGCGCGATGGTTCTCATCCGCCGGCATGTCCACACCCATCCGCCCCCAAGGGGATGTGCGCGACATGCGTTCAACGCCCCACACGCCACTTCAACCAATGCCATCCGAGCCTGTTGCCGGCCCGTTCTGACGCCCGAAGGTCTGCATTTCGAGGGCAGACAAGCCCTCATCCGCGGCCTTTGGCTGGCTTGGCGGAGTGGCGATTTGCGAGACCCTTTGGGGGAGTGCCGGCGGGACGCAAACTCACTCGCGCCGAACGGACCGAAAGCTAGGACTCTCCGTTGCGCCCGTCAAGAACTAGTGCGAGTTCCTGAATCAAATACTAAATATGGTGGATTGCGGGGGATAACAGGGGGCAAGCCCGCGCCTGTTGTTGAGCCAAGTATCAGTGAGTCCTCAGGGATTCCCAACCAAAAAAATTTGCATCCCGTGACGATACGGACCCTTCACCCCGCTGTTCACAGGGCAGGTATATTTTTCGGGACCGGGGTTGCCTCAGCGGGACTCACGTAGGGCTACGGAAGGTGAGGGCAGGCATGCCCGCCGGGGTGGTGGTGGCGGGTGCGAATCCGCGCCAAGCTGACCGCGATTTCGCCGGGTACCCCACATGCTTGATTCGACTCGCCGGGATGCGCGACCGCGCATCGCCCCGGCCGGCCTGATGTTCCTCGCCATCACCTCGATCGGCTGGCGCTTCAACTGGCCGGTGACGAAGTTCCTGCTGTCCGAGCTGCCGCCGCTGACGCTGCGCGGGGTGACCGGCGTGCTGGGCGCCGTGCTGCTCGCCGCCCTCGCGCTGATCCGCCGGCAGAGCCTCAAGGTGGGGCCGGGGATCTGGCCGCGCTTACTGACCGCCGCCGTCCTCAACGTCACCGGCTGGATGGTGCTGATGGGCCTGGCGCTGCTCTGGCTGCCGGCCAGCGAGGCGGCGCTGATCGCCTACACCATGCCGGTCTGGGCCTCGCTGATCGCCTGGCCGGTGCTGGGCGAGCGGCCGACCGTGCTGCGCACGCTGGGGCTGGTGATGGCCTTCGTCGGCCTTGCCTCGATCATGGGCGGCAACGGCTTTGCCGCGAGCGTGGAGAAGCTGCCTGGCATCATCATGGCGCTGGCCGGCGCGCTCGGCTTCGCCGTCGGCACGGTGTTCTCGAAGAAGTACCCGATCCATCTGCCGCCGATCACGGCCGCGGCCTGGCAGATCGGGATCGGCTGCCTGCCGATCTCGATCATCGGCCTCTTGGTCGAGACCACGCATCTTTCGCTGGTGACGCCGGTCGGCTGGTGGCTACTGGTCTATTCCACCGTGGTGCAGTTCTGCATTGCCTATGTCAGCTGGTTCGCAGCACTTGCGCGGCTGCCGGCCTCGGTCGCCGCGATCGGCACCATGGCGGTGCCTGTCATTGGCGTGGTCGCCTCCGCGCTGGCGCTGGGCGAGCCGCTTGGGCCGGGCCAGATCGCCGCGCTGATCTTTACGCTTGCGGCCGTGGTGCTGGCGACGCGCTAGCTCGAGAACCAGGCATTACCATGCGTAGCGGATCGCGCCCTTGCCGGCATAGCTTTGCGTGACATTCGAGAACTCGCCCTCGAACGTCGCGGCGGCAGACCAGCCGTTGGTCCATTGCCATTCGGTCGAGGCCGTGGTCAGCGCGGAGTCGGTCGCCTGCGCCGCACCGTTGACGACGAAGCTTGCGCCCGGCAGCGACTGGAAGGTCGGGGCAATCGAACGATCCGGATTAAAATCATGCGCCCATGCAAGGCGGCCGCGCAGCGTGACGATGCCATTCTGCATGGCGAATGATCTGTCGGTGCGAATGCCGAGCTCGCTGCGCGTGTCGGTCACGCTCTTCGCGGCATAGGTCTGTGCAAACAACAGCGAACCGGCGACGACATTTTCGGCATAGGCCGGCAGGTCGAATGTGGTGAATTGCCCTGCGGCGTAAGGGGTGATGCCGAGACCGCCCAGCGTCGGCATGACGAAGCGGTAGCCACTCTCCACGCGACCCGAATACGCGTTCGCATTGAACTCGGCGCGCAGGTGGTCGATGCCGGCGACCGTGACGATGCGGTTGGTCGTGATGTCCTGCCAGCCATAAGCCAGCGCAGCAGTGATGTAGGCCGCACCGATATTATGGCGAACGAAGGCGCCGGCCTGGAACAGGTCGGAGCCGCCATAGCCGAGGCCGTTGACGTTGAAGCCGGTGCGGCCGCCGGCCAGCGCAAACCCCGCGAGCGTGTCCGGCGAGACCCGATAGTCCGCACCGACCGCGATGCCGTAGATGCTGCTCGCGCTGTTGTTCGAGCCGATGATGGCGTTGCCGGCCGTGGTCTGCGACCCGCCGAAGCCGGCGGCCCACACGCTCCAGCGTTGGTCGAAGGTCGGAGCTGCCAGCGCCTTGGTGGACATCGCCGCATAAGCGTCCGGTGGGATCGAGTCCGAAGAAGCCCATCGGAAGGCCGCCGTTGTTGTTGAAGGCGTAGGTCAGCGCGTTGGCGACGTTCTGCTGGTTGACGTTGAGGCCGGTGTAATTGGTGAAGGCGGCCGTCAGGTTCAGATAGGCGTTGTTGGCGTCATAGCTCAGCGTATCGCTGGCGCCCGTCGGCAGTCCGACATTGGTGATGCCCGCGAACGTCGTGCCGCCACGTCCGCCGGCCGCGGTCAGGATCGTGTATGTCTTCGAGACATAGCTGCCGGGCAGGAACTTCGCGACCACGGTCGCGCCTGTCAACGTCGCCGCGCCCGTGGTGGCGCCGGCGGGATTGGCGGCTCCGGCGATGTTGCCCGAAACTGTAACGGTCCCGCCGTTCGTGAGCTGGACACCATCGCCGCCGCTGGATCCGCTACCGCCAATGCCGCCATTTCCGCCGGCGCCACCATTCCCGCCGTTGCCGCCAGCGCCACCAACCAGACCGTTGTTGCCATTGAGAAAGCCGGAGCCGGAGGACCCGTTGGCGCCATTGTCGCCTGTGCCGCCGGCGCCGCCGATCCCGCTTGCGCCGCCATTGGCGCCGTTGCCGCCAGCGCCGCCATTGCCACCGGCGCCTCCCATGATCGTTTGGGAAATTGAGAGCGTGCCACCGCTCGTCACCTGCAGACCAACGCCACCGTCGGCACCATTGGCGCCATCGCCTGCGTGGGCGCTGGCGCTGCCGCCGGTGCCACCATTGCCACCGCGCCCGCCGGCTACGCCGAGCCCGATGCTGGATCCCGCGTTGCCGCCGTTGCCGGCCATGCCGCCGGCGCTGCCTGCACCGCCAGCGCCACCGCTGCCGCCGGTACCTGCCGTGACGCTTTGCAAAATCGTCACGGTGCCGCCACCCGTGACCTGGATGCCGTCGCCACCGCTGCCGCCGATCGCACCATTGCCGCCGGCACCAACCCCGCTATTGCCGCCGTTTCCACCGGTCCCGCCATCGAGCGCGCCGAGAACATTGGCGCCGGAAGCGCCCGCACCACCGCTCCCGCCGTGACCCGCTGTACCGCCGCGCCCGCCGCTGCCGCCATCGCCGCCGGCGACCGTTTGCTGGACCGTCGTGGTGCCTGCGCTGGTGACCTGCACGGCGGTGCCGCCATTGCCGCCGCCGCCGGCAGCGCCCCCGCTGCCGAGGACGTCGCCACCGGTCCCGCCGGTCAGACCGGCGACGCCCAGGGAGAGAGTGCTGGCTCCATTGCCGCCATTGCCACCGGCGCCACCACGGCCACCGACCCCACCCGCGCCGCCGGTCACCGCTATCGAAAGCGTGGTGCCGCCGACGGTGACCTGCACGCCGGCGCCACCCGCACCACCGCCGCCACCGATGCCGCTGCTGCCCGTTCCCGCGCTCGCATCAAGGCCGCCAATGACAGCAGAACCATCGGCGCCGCTCGCGCTGGCGCCGCCGTGACCGCCAGCGCCACCCGCTCCACCGGAGCCGGCACCGAGCGCACCTTCGCCGCCACCACCGCCGCCACCGCCACTACCCGCAGTCAGGGCTGAGTTGCCGTTGCCGCCATTGCCGCCGTTGCCACCGGCAACGCTGCCGCCGTCACCGCCAAGTCCGCCGTCGCCGCCCGAGGTCGCCGTGCCCCCGGAGCCTCCGGTGCCGCCTGCGGCAGCGCCGCCGCCGCCGCCCGCGCCTTGTCCGGTCGCGTTGTCACCGCCATTCCCACCGTTAGGAGAGGCGCTGGTACCGGCCGCGCCACCGCCGCCGCCCGTGCCATTGCCACCGGCTCCGCCAGCGCCGCCGTCGGCGCGCACCGACACGATCGTCAGCGCCAGTGCGACAGCCGTGCTCGCCAACAATGTAGGGAGCCTGAAACGGCGCCGGGTCGGACAAGAACCAATTCTCGATTCAATTATCAATTGTATTACCGTCAGCCTTGGCACCGACCCGCAGGCCATTCCGAGGTGAAATCCTCAGAAACAGACCGCAACATATTCGCTCGCCGAAGCGGCTCAACGAGAATGGTCTTGCCTGCCAGGAATACCGTTTGATTTCGGTCGCCTGTCACCCGAAAACAACATCGACACCCGCCGCGAGACCGCGGATGACGTCAGTGAGCATTCGTAATTCAGTGCAGTTCTCAGCCGAGCGCACAGACAATCCGCGCGCTTTCGAAGCCGTGAGAAAGTGCTCTAGCCCGCCGTCATCCCGCCGCCGTTCAGCGCCTTCCTGATCATCTCGGCGAGCTGGTTGCGGCGGTAGGGCTTGGTCAGCAGCAGCACGCCGTCGTCGAGCTTGCCGTGGTGGACGATGGCGTTGTCGGTGTAGCCGGAGGTGTAGAGCACCCTCACGCCAGGCCGGCGCTTGGCCACCTCTTCGGCGAGCTCGCGCCCGCTCATGCCGCCGGGGATGACGACGTCGGTGAACAGGAGGTCGAAGTCCTGGCCGGCCTCGATCATGTCCAGCGCGGCCCGGCTGTCGGGCGCGGCGACCGTGTCGTAGCCGAGGCTCTGCAGCTGCGCGGTGACGAAGTTGCGCACCAGCGTGTCGTCCTCGACCACGAAAATGGTCTCGGCGCCGCCTTCGGCCTGCGGCGCCACGGGGGCCGCCGCGTCCGTCATGCCGTCGCCGGGCGGCAGATAGAGCTTGATCGTGGTGCCGTGGCCTTCCTCGCTGTAGATCTTGATGTGGCCGCCGGACTGCTTGACGAAGCCGTAGACCATGGAGAGGCCGAGGCCCGAGCCCTTGCCGACCTCCTTGGTGGTGAAGAACGGCTCGAAGGCCTTCTGCTGGATGTCCGCTGACATGCCGGTGCCGGTGTCGCTGACCGCGAGCATCACGTAGGGGCCGGGCTGCACCTCGGCGTGGGCCTGCGCATAGGCCTCGTCGAGCACGACGTGGTGGGTCTCGAGCAGCAGCTTGCCGCCGTTCGGCATGGCGTCGCGGGCGTTGATCGCCATGTTGAGCACGGCGTTGGTGAGGCGGGACGGATCGATGTGCGCGGTCATCGGTCCCTGTTCCAGCACGGTCTCGATCTGGATCTGCTCGCCGAGGGTGGGGCGCAGCAGCTTGGCGATATCGGCGATCGCGCCGTTGATCTCGACATTGCGCGGCTGGAGCGGCTGCCTTCGCGCAAAGGCGAGCAGATGCTGGATCAGCTCGGCGCAGCGCTCGGCGGCATCGTCGATCAGCCGCGCCACGCGCTGGAGCTCGGGCTGCTGCTTCAGGCTCGCCACCAGCGTCTCGGTATTGCCTGATATCACCGTGAGCATGTTGTTGAAGTCGTGCGCGACGCCGCCCGTCAGCTTGCCGATCGCATCCAGCTTCTGCGACTGGTGCAGCTGTCGCTCGGTTTCGCGCGACGTGGTCGCGTCGTGATAGACCAGCACGGCGCCGGAGACGTTGCCTTGTCCGTCGCGCATCGGCCGGCCGCTGATCATCAGATGGCGGGGATCGTTGCCGTTATGCGGGCGGACGATCATCTCCAGATTCTCGAACTGCTCGCCGCACAGCACGCGCGTCGAGGGCAGCTCGTCGGCCCTGAGCGGCGTGACGCCGTCGCCGTGAAACACGTCGGACAGGGCGCGCAGATTGCGCAGGCTCATGCCGGCGCGATGCAGCAAGATGCGCTCCGCGGCCGGATTGGACAGAAGGACAGTGCCCTCGGCGTCGATCACCAGCACAGCCTCGGCCATGCTGTGGAACGTGCTCTGGAGCACGTTCACCGACAGCCGCAGCTCGTCATGCGCGTTGACGAGATGCTCGGTGCGCTCGGCGACGGCCGCCTCGAGTTGCTCCTTCGCCGCCGTGGTCTCCAGCAGGGTGCTCTTCAGCGCGACCGTGGTGCGCTGGCTCTCGCGCATCAGCATCGCGACCAGCAGCAGGATCACCAGCGCGCCGATCACGTCGATGCCGAGCAAGACGATGCCGGTGCGGCGGGAACTTAGGGCGCGCGCGGCGAGCAATCGCTCTTCCTCCGCGCTCAGCTGATCGAGATTGCCCATCACCGTGTCCATCAGGCCGCGGCCCTCGCCCTTGCCCTGGAGCGCGGCAACGCCGGCCTGGTCGTTCTCGGCGCGCAGGCGCATCACCTCTGCGGCGATCTCGACCCGGCGCAGCGCCAGCGACTCGGTGCCCTCCATGAGCGCGACCTGATCCGGATTGTCACGCAGGCTGCGCTTGAGGTCGGCGAGCGCCGGCGCGAGCTGGGCGTGCACCGCCTGAAACTCGTCGCTGAAGCTCGGGTTGCGATAGATCTCGTAGCCGCGCGCGGCGCTCTCGGCGTGGCGCATCAGCACGCGCAGATCGGAGATCTTCTTCTGCGTCTCGATAGTGTGATTGACCCAGGCGGCATCGTACCGCGACTTGACGTCGAGTCCGATCGAGGCGGCGGTGATGATCAGGAGGATTGCAAGTCCAGCACCGAGAATGACGCGCTGCGTTGGGATCAAGGGGCTTCTTTCTTGTCCTTCGGCTGCGCGGCCTCGCCGAGGCATTCCCGGATCGTGGTCAGGAGCGCGTCCGGCGTGAACGGCTTGCGCAGGCAGCGTGTCGCGCCGAGTTCCAGTGCCATGCGGAGGAAATCGGGGGAGGGCGAGGCGGACGAGGCGAAGGCGTAGCCGGACATCGCGATCAGAGGGATCGCCGGGGCGCGCTCGTGAAAGATGCGGATGGATTCGAAGCCGCGCATGTGCGGCATGAAGATGTCGACCAGCATCACGTCAAACGTCTGCGCTTCGAGCGCAGCTAGCCCGGTTTCACCGCCGTCAGCCATCGTGACATCGAAGCCCTGACGCTGGAGCAGAACCTCGATGGTCGCGCCGACCATCGGATCGTCATCTACCACGAGGATACGCGGCATGACATTTCCCAGTAGATCGAAGTCCCAACATCCATCGGTGATATAGGCGAATCGCGGGACGGGTCAATTTGGGATTGGATCATTGTAGATATGCACGGTGCGGTGAATAAAGGTCCCTCGCGCCTCGCATGTATAGATCGTCGCACGCGATGCGCGGGCTGCGCGCGAAACTGGCGATGAGCGCGCGACAAACGAAAGAGGCGCCGCACCGATGCGACGCCTCTTCCTTCAAGCGTTGTCGATCTGCTTACGGGCAGGGATGACGCTGGCCGTCATAGCCAAGATACGTGCCCGAACCCGGATCGTAGGATCTGTAGCGCTGCGCGCAATAAGCCGACGAGTCACCACCGCTGTCCGGCACCACCGCGACCGACGGTTCGTCATAATAGCTGTCGTCGCCATAGTAGTAGGGATCGTTGTAGTACCCGCCACCGTAGTAGGCGTAGGAGCCGAGCCCGCCGATCGCAGCACCGGCTGCGACGCCCGGCCAGAAACCGCCACCGTGACGACGCCAGCCGCCACCGTGCCAGTTGCCACCGCCGCCGCGCCAGTTGTTACCCGCGACTGCGAGGGGACGGCCGCCGCCACCACTAAACGTGGCTCCTGCGGTCGGACGCATGGCTAGGCCGGCGCTCGGGCGCATGGCTCCGGCTGCGAAATTGCCGCCGCCGCCACCGAACCGCGCGCCGCCAAAGCTGCCGCCGCCCATGCGGGCGCCGCCACCGCCGAAATGGGCGCCGCCACCACCGCCAAAATGACCACCGCCGCCACCGCCGTGGCCGCCACGGCCCTGGGCGAAGCTCGGCGTCGCCAACGGAAGGACCAACGCCACCGCTGCCGCGGCGCTCAAAATTCTCAGACTTTTCATGTTCAAACTCCTTATTCCCTGAAGCAAACCTCTTGAAGGGCCCGCGGTTCCAGGGTTCACGCCGGTGTGCGCGTGTGGCGCAGGTTTCCATGTGGCCGCTGTACCCGGCATGAACGGATCGCGTCCGATTCGCGGCAGGGCTTACGCCGGGGGCACCACATTTTGCGGGGGCACGGCCGCCCGCGCGGAACTGGACATTTCGCCGCCCGGATGGCATCAGGGCCTCACGAAGCAGGGCCCTAGCCGTATGAAACAGTTCTTCCTCAAGTTCTTCACCTGGTGGAGTGGCCAGACCTTTGGCACCCAGCTCTGGACCAAGCGGTACGGCGAGCTGGTCGGCCAGGACGAGCAGGGAAACCGCTATTATCGGACCCGCGGCGGCGCGATCGATCCGACACTCGGCTTCGAGCGGCGCTGGGTCATCTACAACGGCTACGCCGAAGCGAGCCGCATTCCGACGGGTTGGCACGGCTGGATGCATCACGTCGTCGATGTGCCGCCGACTGAAGAGAACTACCAGCCGCGCGAATGGCAAAAGCCGCACCAGCCGAACCCCACCGGCACGCCGAACGCCTATCGGCCCTCCGGCTCGACGCTTGCCAGCGGCAAGCGTCCCAAGGCGACCGGCGACTATCAGCCCTGGACGCCTGGCTAGCTTTCCGATCTCCGTCCGAATCTTGACGTGGGGGTGGATGCACCAGCATCCGCCTCACCTTGCTGTGGGCAACGGGAACAGCGGGGACAGCGCCTGCGCGGGCGTTGCAGCTACGCGAGCGATGCGGCTCAATGGTCCCATCTTACGGAGATGGGAGACCATCGCGTTCGGTTCGGGCAACAGTTCGCGACTGTCCCGAGATGCAGCGGCCGCCGAGGAGGACTCGATCGGGAGATAGGCCCCCGGTCTGGAAGTTCGAAATCGCCCGATGGAATGTGCAGCCGCCGTAAGACAGGAAAGGCCGCTTGGGAAACCGAGCGGCCTTTTTCTTTGATCTGTTGCTCTGCTCGCTTCTCAGAGATGGAGCGTCGGTGAGTTGCCAACTGGCATCATCTCATAGGGCGGCTTCCAGCCCGGCAGTTCGGCGACACGCCGGCGCCAGGCATCAATCGCCGGGAAAGTCGCGGCAAGATCAAAGCCCGTCTCCTCGGTCGGATAGTACAGATAGCCCAACATTGAGAAATCGACGATCGTCGGCCGATCGCCCAGCATGAAGCTGCGGTGGGCGAGGTGTCTGTCGACGATCGAGAAGGCGCTGTCGGTCCGCGCGCGCAAGTAAGCGAGCACAGCGGGGTGGGCGGGCTCCGGCATGAAGCAGCGTTGAAACCGGTGCTGGGCAAAGCTCGCGGTGAACTTGTGGTTGTCGAACAGCAGCCAGCGCGTGGCTTCGAACGTCTCCTCGCGTCTCGGACCGAACACGCCGTGAGTCTCGGCGAGCCACAGCAGGATCGCACCGGACTGGCTCATCTGCCGGCCATCGACCTCGAGGACAGGGACCTCGCCCATGACATTGGTGGCGGCCCGCCAGTCAGGCGTGCGGGTCTCGCCGCCGGCGAAGTCGAGGCCGACCGGCTCCCAGTCGAGCCCGGCGCAGCTGAGGAATAGCGCAACCTTGAACGAATTGCCCGAAGCCCCGATGCAGTGCAGCCGGTATCGCGCCATGGTCAGATCCTCCTGTGCGCACGCGACCGGGAAGCGACCGTGGGTGTTGGGCGCGATCGGGATTGTCGCGACAGGCTCCTGACAGCGTCATGTCAGCAGTGCGGTGCTTCCGGACGATGCTTTGCATTGCCCGGGAAGTGCTGCGCTGCGTTCGGGGCGCGTGAGCAAAGCCTCTGCTCTACACCCGCGCAGCCGCGCGCTTGACCGCCTCGAGGCGGCGGGCCTGGTTTGCGGCGCCGCGCTCTCTCAGCAAGGCCAGCACTTCCGCCGGCGCGGTGTCGGGCGAGCCGGACGTGAACGGCGGGGCGGGGTTGTATTCGATCTGGAGCTGGATCGCTTCCGCCGTGGTGCGGTCGACCAGGATCGACACCAGCGTCAGCGCGAAATCGATCCCGGCGGTGACGCCACCGCCGGTGACGCGGTTGCGGTCGATGCAGACGCGCGTCTTGGTCGGCGTCGCGCCGAACTGGCCGAGCATCTCCATCGCGCTCCAATGGGTGGCGGCGCGGTAGCCCTTGAGCAGGCCGGCAGCGCCGAGCGCCAGCGCCCCCGTGCAGACCGAGGTGACGTACTTGGCGCCTTCGGCCTGCCTGCGCAGGAAATCCAGCACCTCTTCGTCATTGAGCAGGTCGTTGGTGCCGCCGCCGCCGGGCACGCAGATCACGTCGAGCTGCGGACAGTCGGCGAATGTCGTGGTCGGCGTCAGCGTCAGCACGGAATCGCTCGGCACCGGCTCGATCCGTTTCCAGATCAGGTGCAGCTTGGCGCCGGGGACGGAGGAGAACACCTGCAAGGGACCGGTGAAGTCGAGCTGGGTGACGCGCGGAAACACCAAAAGACCGATCTGGAGCGGTGACGACATGGGCAGGTCCTCCAAAGATGAGCTTGACGGACGCAGCCTCTCATGATGCCATTCCGTCCAAAATGGCGTATTTCCCTCACTTTCGGACACAACCATGATCGGCATCCTGATCTTTCCCGATTTCCAGTTGCTCGATGCGGCAGGTCCCATCTCGGTGTTCGAGATCGCGGCGCGCTGCACGGGCAAGACGACCACCGGCATCCGCGTGCTGGCACTGAACGCGGGGCCCGTGCGCAGCTCGTCCGGCGTGGAAATGATGGCGCGTGACTTCAAGTCGGCGAACGCGATCACCACACTGGTCATCGCGGGTGGCGCAGGCGTAACGGACGCCGCGCGCTGCGAGGTCACGCGCGCCTTCGTGCAGCGGCTGGCGCGGCGCGGTGTGCGGGTCGCCAGCGTCTGCTCGGGCGCCTATGTGCTGGCCGAGGCGGGCCTGCTCGACGGGCGCCGCGCCACCACGCATTGGGGCCGCACGCGGGATTTCGTCGCGCGCTATCCCAAGGTGAAGTTCGAGCCGGACCAGATCTTCACGCATGACGGCAATGTGTGGACGTCGGCGGGCATCACCGCGGGTATCGACCTCGCGCTCGCGATGGTCACCGAGGACCATGGCGAGGAGATCGCGCAACAGGCCGCCCGCCAGCTCGTGCTGTATCATCGCCGCAGCGGCGGCCAGTCGCAGTTCTCATCGCTCTTGGAATTGAAGACGCCGAACGGCCGCTTCGGCGCGCTGCTGTCCTGGGCGCGCGAGAACCTCGATGCCCGGCTTACGGTCGAAGATCTCGCCGATCGTGCCGGCATGAGCGCGCGGCATTTTGCCCGCGCCTTTGCCGCCGAGACCGGAACGACGCCGTCGAAGGCGATCGAGCGCTTACGGATCGAGGTTGCGCGCGAGCGCGTGCAGTCCTCGCGCGAGGCGATCGAGCTCGTCGCGGAGGCGACCGGATTTGGCGACCCCGAGCGCATGCGGCGCGCCTTCATCCGCGCCTTCGGCCAGCCGCCCCAGGCGCTGCGGCGCGCGGCGCGGGCGGGCTAGGCAATCTCACCTGGCACTCGAGCGTGGAGGCGAAGATGAGCGGGATGGAGTACAGCAACGAGAACGCGAAACGGCTCCAGAGAATTTATCTCACGGGGGACGTGACCGCCCAGCGCGCGGAGACCATTCGGCAGCTCAATCTGTCTGCCGGCGAGAGCGTGCTCGATATCGGATGTGGTCCTGGCTATCTCTGCGAGAGCATGGCGCAGATCGTTGGGCCTGATGGTGCTGTCGTCGGGATCGATGTGTCGACTGACCTGATCGAGGTCTGCAACCGGCAGAAGGCTTCCGCCTGGATTTCATATGCGATCGGCAACGCCACGGAATTGGGTCAATCCCATGCGTCGTTCGATGTCGTCGTGTGCACGCAGGTTGCCGAGTACGTGCCTGACGTCGACCGCGTCCTCGCAGAGACATTTCGCGTGCTCAAGCCAGGGGGCCGCACGATTTTTGTCGCAACCGACTGGGACGCGGTGGTGTGGCATTCCGAAAGCCCGGAACGTATGGCCGCGGTGATGAAATCATGGGAAGCGCACTGCGCTCACCCGCGTCTCCCGAGGTCGATGGCCCGCAGATTGGTGGATGCACGACTTCACCTGGACGGTGCGTCGGTCTTCCCAATCCTGAATTTGCAGTACGATGACGATAGCTACAGCAAGGGGCTGGCCCAGGGCATTCGGGACTTCGTCGCCCGCAGGAACGACGTTTCAGCCGATGATCTCGAAGCATGGCACAGCGAGTTCGAGCATCTCAGCGGGGCGGGACAATACTTCTTCAGCACCAACCGCTATCTCTTCAGGGCCTCAAAGCCGGCTGCGCCGCCGCTATGACTGCGTCCTCCCTAGGTGAAGTTCGAGGCGGACCAGATCTTCACGCATGACGGCAATGTGGGGACGTCGGCGGGCATCGATCTCGCGCTCGCGATGGTCAACGAGGACCATGGCGAGGAGATCGCCCAACAGGCCGCGCGCCAGCTCGTGCTGTATCATCGGCGCAGCGGCGCAGTTCTCATCGCTCTTGGAATTGAAGACTCCGAACGGCCGGCGCGCTGCTGTCCTGGCTTGCGGCGATTGACCTCAGACGCCTTGGTAAACCAGCCGAACGAAGAACTCCGGCGTAATGATGAACTGGCCCCATTTGGCATCAAAGGCGGCAGTTGGCCTCGCCGAGATCGCTTCTTCGAGCGAGCGTCCTTGGCTCTTGAGTTTCGCCACGTTGTCGCGGATGGTGACCAGCATATCGCGGTAGGACGACAGCTCTTCCCTGTTGCTCACCGGAGTACCGTGGCCGGGAATGACGATGGTCCGCTTCGTTGCGGCCGCCAGGTTCGCTTCCGTGGCCTTGATCATGCCTCCGATGCTTCCGCCGGTCGAATAGTCGATGAAGGGATAAATGCCATTCCAGTAGGTGTCACCGACATGGAGAATGTCCGCCTCGCTGAAATTGACTGATATGTCGCTGTCGGTGTGCGCCGGTCCGTAATATCTGAGCTGAAGCGTCGATCCGTTCAGCTTCAGGATCTTGTCCGTGTCGAAAATGTCGGTCGGAACGGCGGCAAGGGCTGAGGGCGTAAAATTGAAATCCCAATCCTCGACCCTCTGTGTCGACATGAGATGCTTGTGGGTGTTTTCGTGCGCCGTGATCTCGGCTCCCTCTGCGTTTAGCCATGCATTGCCGTCGGCATGGTCGAAGTGCCAATGCGTGTTGATCAGGTGCGTGATCGGATCGCGGCTGAGACTGTTCGCCGCCTCCAAAATGCGCGGCCGTGAGGCCGTGATGCCGGCATCGACGAACACCTTGCCGTCTCGTCCGGTCAGCACCGCGATATTGCCACCGGAGCCCTCGAGGATGCTGACATTGCCGCGAAGCTTGTGGACCTTGATCTTGGTCTTGGCAGCCTCGTCACGGATCAGGTCGACGATGCTGCGCGCCTTGGCATAGGCTGTTGCAGGACTGAACCATCCGCCCGTCGCGGCGAAGCCGGCGGCGGCTGCGCAGCAGAGGCAAGAAACCGCGACGTGAGAGCATGGACTGCTGATTGGCTGACATGGTCATGGCCCTTCCTCCGTTTGGCACGGCGCGCTTGCACCGTCGTGACTACGCTTCACGAACGGGTAGGCCTGGCGGCCCGGGCGGTGAATGCTCCCGCGGATCAGCTTCGTGCCCGAGCGGATCATTTGGATCTGGTGAGACGCTTGAATCGTTCGGCAAAAGCGGCCGTGGATATTCCATCAGCGCCCTGGCGGCGCTGTTGAGGGAGGCCGCGGCTGGTCATCAACCAGAGAGCGCCGGCTTCATTCCGGATTTATTGGCGCACGCCCTGGGTCGTGCTGCTTGCAGCCGCCGCGTCCGCGCGCGCCGTGAAGCGGCGTGCAATCGGCGTCAGCATGTAGGGCGCAAGGTGGATCGGAAATTGCGTCATCGCGAAATAGAGCCAGGTGGTGGGCGGCAGCGCGCCGGCGGTCGCGGCCAGCATCAGGCCCAGATTGCGCTGTGACACCATCAGCCCGAGCGCCAGTGCGCGCTCATAGCCGATGCGGCGGAACAGCAGCGTGGTCACGGCGAGCAACGTGAAATAGATCGCGAAGGACAGAGCCGCCAGGCTGATGGTGAACACCGGCTGCGCCACCAGATCGTTCACAACATCGCCCATGATCGCGGCGGCGAAGATCAGGAGGATGATGATATTGAAGCCGTCGATCGGCTTCCTGTGGCGCTGGATCGCTTTTGCGCCGAACACCCAACGGATGATGGTTGCGGCCAGCAGCGACGCCGCGAGGATGCCGAGCAGCTTCAGGCCGAGCGTCGCCGGCGTGACGCTGAGCATGCCGTCGAGGAACAAGCTTGCGAACAGCGACGCTGTGAAGGGGACCAGCGCGGTGGAGGTCACCAGCGTGACCAGCACGAGCGTGGCATCGAGGCCCATCAGCGCGGCGAGCGCCGGAGACGCCATCATGGGCGAGGCCATGCTCTGGAGCATCAGGGCAACGGAAAGGCCGGGCGAGCGGTCGTTGAGCCCTGCTGCATAGATGATCAGTCCGACGATCAGCGGCACGCCCATCGTAGTCCAGGCGGTTGCGGTCGCAATCAGCGCCGGGCGGCGTAGGTGACCGTACAGCGCCGCGAGATCGACTCGCATGAAGGAGATGCAGAGCAGGACGAGGATCGCTTCGGTGATGTAGGGCCGCAGCAGCGCGCCAAGCGGCGGCACGGCGGCGGCGACGAACACGACCGCCGCGACCCCGCGGGTGCCCTGGCTGCCGAGCCATGTCAGCGCGCGCAGGGGGAGGGCGAAGACGGTTTGAAGAACGAAGGGCATGGGAGGCGTCAGCCCAGCTCCTTCAACCAGGCGCCGATCTCGCGCACCGCGACATTGGCCTGCGGCAGCAGCTTGCCCATCGTGAAGAAGCCGTGGAATTGCCCGGGATAGTGCTTGTACGTGACGGGCACGCCGGCCTGCCTGAGGCGCTCGGCATAGTCGACGCCTTCGTCGCGCAGCGGATCGGCGCCGGCCGTGAGCACATAGGCCGGCGGCAAACCGGCAAGGCTTTTCGCGCGCGCCGGCGAGGCACGCCAGTCCTGGATGTCGGCTGTGCCGTTGAGATAGTGATCGCGGAACCAGCGGATCACCGAATGCGTCAGCAGCACGCTGGTCTCGGGCTCGCTGTGGGAGCCGTGCGTCATGGCGAAATCGGTCGCGGGGTAGATCAGGACCTGGCCCGCGATCTTCGGACCATTGCCGTCGCGTGCGGTGAGTGCGACCACGGCGGCGAGATTGCCGCCGGCGCTGTCGCCGCCGATCGAAAGGCGCGAGGCATCGATGCCGAGCTCGCGCGCATTCGCGGCAATCCATTTCGTGGCGGCGATCGCGTCATCGGCGGCGGCGGGGAACTTGTGCTCGGGCGCGAGGCGGTAATCGACCGAGATCACGATCAGCGCGCCTGAAACGGCGAGCTGGCGGCAGACGACGTCGTGGGAGTCGAGATCGCCGATCACCCAGCCGCCGCCATGGAAGAACACCAGCGTCGGCGACAACCCGTCCTGAAGGCGCGGCTGCTTCGGGACGTAGATGCGGGCCGGGATTTCGCCGTGCGGCGCCGGGATCGCCAGCGCCGCGACGCGCTCCAGTTCCGGCGGCTCGGGGTTGGTGGCGAAGCGGGCCTGCCCGTAATAGGCGCGGGCTTCCGCTGCCGTCAGCGTCTCATAGGCGGGGCGGCCGGCCTCCTGGAACGCCTTGTAGACGGCGGCGGCATCGGGATCGAGCACGACGGGCATGGGAGCGACCTTGGGCTTTCTGTTGTCGTTGGACGTCGTTTCGGGGGCGCTGCCCGCCTCGGCCCTGCGGAGGGGCCGCTCAACTATCCCATCCGGCCGCCGGTCTGGCCAGCGGGCGACGGGCAGGGCAGGGATGCCGCCCTTCCCCCGCCGTATTCGCCGTGTTAACCGGATGGCCTGCGAGCGGCGGTATCCCCTGTAGAATGTCCAGCAAGCCCGATTCGCTGTTGAAGCCGCGCGAGAAGATGGTTCGAACCTTTACCCTTACAAGACTTGCCCTGCCAGGTCTTGCGGCGCTTCTGGCCGCCACCGCATTGACGGTTGCGACGCCCGCGCAGGCGCAGATCGGCACGATCTTCTCCGACCCGCCGCCGCGGCCGCCGGGCGCGATTCCGCGTGGTCAGCCGCAGCCTCAGATCCCCGATGACGACGAAGAGGTCCCCGAGCTGCCGCCGCAGGGCCGCGTGCTGCCGTCGCGCCCGATGGCGCCGCCGCCGGGCCGGCAAGGTAACGTGATGCCGGGGCCGGTCGAGTCCCAGCCCCTGGCGCCGCCGCCGGGCTCAACCGTCGCTCCGCCGAACCAGCCGCCGTCCGTGGCGGTCGCTCCGCCCAATCCGCAAGCCGCCCCGGGTGGGCCCGGTCAGCGCCAGCCCCAGCAGAAGGGCGGGCCGGGCGGCCCTGTCCCGCAGACCCCGGCTAGCCTCCAGCCGGGCGACGAGGTCGTGACCGAGCCGCCGGCCCAGAAGATCGTGAACAAGAAGGCGACCTTCTCCGGCCTCGACAAGATCACCGGGCGCATCATCAATTTCGACGAGGACATCGGCGAGACCGTCCAGTTCGGCGCGCTGCGGGTCAAGACCGACGCCTGCTATACGCGGCCGGCGACGGAAGCCACCAATACCGACGCCTTCGTCGAGGTCGACGAGATCACCTTGCAGGGCGAGGTGAAGCGCATCTTCTCGGGCTGGATGTATGCGGCAAGCCCCGGTCTGCACGGCGTCGAGCATCCGATCTACGACATCTGGCTCACCGACTGCAAAGAGCCGCAGCAGACCATTGCGACCGCGGCGCCTGATCCGGCCGCGGCGAAGCCGCCGGCTGCGCCGCCCGCGCAGAAGAAGGCGGCGCCACCCAAGCAGGCCGTGCAGCAGCGCCCGCCGCAGCCCTTGCCGCCGATCCAGCAGCAGCAGCCCGCGCCGCCACCCCCGCCGCCGCCGGAGCAGCGGCCGGGCCTGTTCGGTATCCCCGGGTTCGGGCGCTAGGCCCCATCACCGATTATGGCCGCGAGGCGACGATGTCGAGCGCGCGCGCGCCCGGGATCGCGTCACCGGCTGACAGCCTCAGGAAATCGCCGGGGTCGCCGGCGAGGGCCTTGTCGAGCAGTGCGGTGTAGCGCCGACGCGAAATCTCGACCGCGCCGAAACTCTTCAAATGATCAGTGACGTATTGCGTGTCGAGCAGCTCGAAGCCGCCATGGATCAGCCGCGCGACCAGGTGCACCAGCGCGACCTTCGAGGCATCGCGCGCGGTGTGAAACATGCTCTCGCCGAAGAAGGCGCGTCCCAGGCTGACGCCGTAGAGCCCGCCGACGAGGTCGTCGCCCTGCCAGGCCTCGACGCTGTGGCAATGGCCGAGCTCGTAGAGGCCGCCATAGAGGTCGCGGATCCGCTTGTTGATCCAGGTGTCCTCGCGCCCCGCCTGCGGCGCGGCGCAGCCGGCGATCGTTGCCTTGAACGCCGTGTTGACGGTGACGCGAAAGGCGTCCGTACGGACGGTGCGCGCGAGCCGCGAGGCCACGCGAAATCCCTCGAGCGGGATCACGCCGCGCAATTCCGGCTCGACCCAGAACAGGGTCGGATCGTCGGCGCTCTCGGCCATCGGAAAAATGCCGCAGGCATAGGCACGCAACAGCACGGCCGGCGTGATTTCAGACGAAGCGGAGTCGCGCGAAGTCATGCCGCAACAATAGCAGGATCGTTGAGGTGTTGCGAAGGGGGCGAGGGTCAGCCTGCGGCGGCGTTGTTGGTCTTGTCGGGGGCCGCGGGCGTGCGGCGGAACCTCAGCATGACGCGAGTTCCGGAATGGGCGGGGTCGCGCTCGACGGTGGCGTCGAGCTTGGTGGCCATCGCCGCGACGATGCGCTGGCCCATGCCGGTCGAGCGTGGATCCGCCTTGACCTTGTCGCCGACGCCGTCGTCGGTGATCGCCAGCAACAGATCCTCGCCCTGCGAGGTCAGCTCGACATGGATGGGGCCGGCGCCGTCGGGATAGGCGTATTTCACCGCGTTCATCACCAGCTCGTTGACGATGATGCCGACGGCGACGGCGCGGTCCGGGTCGATCTCGATCGGCTCGGCCTTCACCGTCAGGCGCGACATCCGGTTGCCTTCGGCCGAGCGCCTGAGATCCTCGAGCAGCGAATCCAGATACTGGTTCAGCACCACGCTCTTCAGGTCCTGCGAAGTGTAGAGCCGGCGGTGCACCTGCGCGACCGCGGCGACGCGGCCCATCGCGTTGGTCAGCGCCGCCTTGACCTCTTCCTGGCCCGCCGAGTTCGCCTGGAGATGCAGCAGCGAAGCGATGATCTGGAGCGAGTTGCCGACGCGGTGATTGACCTCGCGCAGCAGCAGCTCGCGTTCGGCGGCGAGCGCGGCGTAGCGGTCGCGCGATGCGTGGATCTCGGCCTCGGCTTCCTCGCGCGCCTTCTGCAATTCGGCCTGGCGCAGCGCGCCGTCGGCGGCGACGTGGAGCAGGGGGATGAAATCGCCCTTGACGTCCTTGACGAGATAATCGGCCGCGCCCGCCTTCAGCGCGGTGACCGCGATGCTGGAATCCTGCGACGCGGTGACGAACACCACGGGCGGCGCGCCTGGTATCGCCATGATCTGCTCGAGCGTCTCCAGCCCGTCGAGGCCGGGCATGTACTGGTCGAGCGCCACGACGTCGATGCAGCCGTCGGCGCTGTTTTGGGTCCCCGCGCGACGGATACGCTCCAGGCCTTCCTCGCCGCTCGCGGCATGAATGACCTTGTAGCCGCGCCGCGTCAGGCCGCGCTCGACCAGGCGGGCCAAGGCCGCGTCGTCGTCGATGTAGAGCAGTGTAGGCGGGTGCTGGTTCATGAGGCGGCGGGCGGGACCTGGATGACCGAGAAGAACAGGCCGAGCTGCCGGATGGCATTGGCGAAATTCTCGTAGTTCACGGGCTTGGTGATGTAGACGTTGCAGCCGAGTTCGTAGCAGCGCTTGATTTCCTGGCTGTCGTCGGTGGTGGTCAGCACCACCACGGGCGAGGCCTTCAGGTATTTGTTCTCCTTGATCTGCTTCAGGATGTCGATCCCGGTCATGTCGGGGAGATTGAGATCGAGCAGGATCAGGAGCGCATTGCCCTTCTGCACGAGCCCGCTGCCGTCGGAGCCGAACAGGTGCTTCACCGCGTCCGTGCCGTTGGCGAAGGGGATGATCTCGTTGTTGACGCCGGATCGGCGGATGTTGCGCTCGATCAGCCGGGCGTGGCCCTCGTCGTCCTCGATCATGATGATGGTGACGGGTTGAGTCATTGGTCGGCGTTCCGGTTGCTTGCGTTCCAGGTGATGGGCAGCGTGATGGTGAAGGTGCTGCCCGTATTCAGTTCCGATGATACCGACATGGTACCGCCGAGGCGGCGCACAAGTGCGCGCACATGCGCAAGACCGATGCCCTGACCAGGCTTGTCCTGGGTTCCCGCCCGGCGAAACAGGTCGAAAATCCGCTGGTGATCTTTCGGATCGATCCCGCGGCCGTTATCGCTGATCTCGAAGATAGCGTAGCCAAGCTTGGTGCGCCCGCGGATTCTGATCTCGCCGGGGGCGCCGGCCTTGAGATATTTGATGGCGTTGTCGATCAGATTGGAGAAGATCTGCTCCAGCGCAAGGCGGTCGCTGACGAGATCCGGCAGCGGCGCGACATGGATCTCGGCCTGCGCTTCGGCGGACTGATGCGCCAGCGTCGACACGATGGCTTCGATCAACTCGCGGGTGTCGATCTTCTCGGGCACGAATTCGCGCCGGCCCTCGCGGGTGAGGTGGAGGATCGCCGAGATCAGGCGGTCCATCTTGCCGATCGACGATTTGATGAAGCCGAGCGCTTCGGAAAAATCCGTTGAAAGCTGCTTGTCGGGGCCCTCGAGCGTGACCTCGCCGTCAGCTAGCGGCGGGCCATCGGCCGGGACATGGGTAAGGCCACCGATACGGCGGAAAATGTCGCCGCTGAGCTCTTCGAGTTCGCTGGTGAAGCCCATGATGTTGACGAGTGGCGAACGAAGGTCGTGGCTGACGATATAGGCAAAGCGCTGAATCTCGTTGTTGGCCTCGCGCAGGTCTGCCGTGCGTTCATCGACCACGGTCTCGAGGTTGGCGTAGGCGTCGCGCAGGCGCGTCTCGGCCTCGTCGCGGGCCAGCACCGAGCGCCGCACCAGCCAGATCGAGATCAGGGTCAGCAGCACCACGAGGCCCGAACCGATGCCGGTCATCGAGGCCGCCAGCGTCTGGCTGCGGTCGGAATTGGCCGATCGGAGCCGGAACAGACGCTCCTCCTCCTGGATCATGGAGACGGCGACTTTGCTGATCTCGGCCGTGGTGTCGGTGGAGGCGGCCTCGCGGACCTGCGCTATGGCCTTGTCCGGCCGATTCTGGCCGATGAAGTCCAGCTCCTGCTTGAATTGCCCCAGCCGGATTTCGATGGCCGCGCTCAGCTTCTCGATGTTGCCGCGTTGGTCCGGATTATCGCGGGTCAGGCGCGTGAGCTTGTCGAGGGCAGGTATGATCGCTGCCACGGCTTTCTCATGGTCGGCCTTGAAATCCGCCCCTTGGGTCAGGAGATAGCCGCGGGCGGCGCTCTCGGCACGCCGGATTTCCAGCAGCAGGGCGTTGATCTGGTTCTCCGCCTCGATGGTGTGGATCACCCATTTGCTATCGTCTCTGGCCTTGTTGACCAGGTAGACGGAGCCGGCGCTGATCACGGTCAACACCAGAAGACCCGCCGAAAACAGCAGGATCTGCCACATGGAGCGCCGTCGTTGCGCTTCAGTCGTCACGACGGTCTCGCTTCGTCACGTCAACGGAACTCAAAAGGCCCCCTCGGAACTGTCCCCGTCCAGAACGCGATGGGGGCCAAAGGGTTCCATCGGGAGAGAGGGTCACCCCGCGGCCGGTTCCTTACCCGCGAGGTACTGTTCCAGCCAGTGGATGTGATAGTCGCCGTTGATGATGTCGTCCTGGCGCACCAGGTCGCGGAACAGCGGCAGCGTCGTCTCGATGCCCTCGACCACCATCTCGTCCAGCGCCCGGCGCAGCCGCATCAGGCATTCGGCGCGGGTCTTGCCGTGGACGATGAGCTTGCCGACGAGCGAGTCGTAATAGGGCGGGATGGTGTAGCCCTGATAGACCGCGGAATCGATGCGCACGCCGAGCCCGCCGGGCTGGTGATATTGCGTGATGCGGCCTGGCGAGGGACGGAAAGTCTGCGGGTTCTCGGCGTTGATGCGGCACTCGATCGCATGGCCGATGATCTGAATCTCGCTTTGCTTGGCCGGCAGATCACCGCCGGCAGCGATGCGGATCTGCTCCAGCACGAGGTCGATGTCGGTGATGCTCTCGGTGACGGGATGCTCGACCTGGATGCGGGTGTTCATCTCGATGAAGTAGAACTCGCCGTCCTCGAACAGGAATTCGATGGTGCCGACGCCGAGATATTTCATCTCGCGCATCGCCTTGGCGCAGGTTTCGCCGATCTTGGCGCGTGCAGCGGCAGCAAGGACGGGCGAGGGACCTTCCTCCCAGACCTTCTGGTGGCGGCGCTGCAGCGAGCAATCGCGCTCGCCGAGATGGATCGCGCCGCCGCGGCCGTCACCGAGGATCTGGATTTCGATATGACGCGGCTTCTGGAGGTATTTTTCGAGATAGACGGACGCGTCACCGAAGGCGGACTTGGCCTCGTTGGCTGCCGTCGACAGCGCCACCTGGAGGTCGGCCTCGCTCTGCGCGACCTTCATGCCGCGGCCGCCGCCGCCGGCGGCTGCCTTGACCAGCACGGGGAAGCCGATCTTCCTGGCGATCGCCATCGCGTCGTCCTCGGGGCCGACCGCGCCGTCCGAGCCGGGCACCACGGGAATGCCGAGCTTCCTGGCCGTCTTCTTGGCTTCGATCTTGTCGCCCATCAGGCGGATGTGCTCGGCCTTGGGGCCGATGAAATGCAGATTGTGCTCGCCAAGGATCTCGGCGAAGCGCGCGTTCTCGGAGAGGAAGCCGTAGCCGGGATGCACGGCATCGGCGCCGGTGATCTCGCAGGCCGCGAGCAGCGCGGGCACGTTGAGATAGCTGTCCTTGGACGGCGGCGGCCCGATGCAGACGCTCTCGTCCGACAGGCGCACATGCATGGCGTCGGCGTCGGCGGTGGAGTGCACGGCCACGGTCGCGATCCCGAGCTCCTTGCAGGCGCGCAGGATGCGAAGGGCGATCTCGCCGCGATTGGCTATGAGGATCTTGTCGAACATGGTGTCCTTAAGGGACTGGCGCGCGGGAAGCGGCTAGGGCGGCTGACCGCCCACGACCATTACTCAATGATGACGAGCGGCTCGCCGTACTCGACCGGCTGGCCGTCTTCGACCAGGATTTGCGTCACCGTGCCGGCGCGCGGCGAGGGGATCTGGTTCATGGTCTTCATGGCTTCGATGATCAGCAGCGTCTGGCCGACGGAGACCTTGCTGCCGACCTCGATGAACGGCTTGGCGCCGGGCTCCGGCGCCCAATAGGCGGTGCCGACCATCGGCGAGATCACCGCGCCCGGATGCTTCGACAGGTCGGCCGCGGCCGGCGCGGCGGCAACTGCGGCCGCCGGCAGGACGGCGGGACCGGCCGCCATCTGCATCGGCATGGTGGCGGCGACGCTGATGTTGCGGGCGACGCGCAGGCGAAGGCCGGCCCGTTCGATCTCGATCTCGGTGAGGCTGGTCTCATCGAGCAGAAGTGCGAGCTCGCGGACGAGCGCGGAATCCTCGCTGGAAAACTTTACGGCTGCTTTGTCGTCTGGCTGGCGCGCCATGTTCTGATCCGAATGTTCTGTGTGAAGAGGGAGCGTCAGGCTTTGGGCTTGATGCCGAGCTTGGCGGCAAGGCCCTGGATGGCGAGGCGGTAGCCCTCGATGCCGAAACCGCAGAGCGAGGCGAAGGCCGCGCGCGCGGTGTACGAATGGTGACGGAAGCTCTCGCGGGCGTGGATGTTGGTCACGTGCACTTCGACGGTCGGGATCTGCACCGCCAGCAGCGCGTCGTGCAGCGCGATCGAGGTGTGCGAATAACCGCCGGCATTGATGATGATGCCCTTCATCTTGCGGGCATGCGCCTCGTGGATGAAGTCGATCAGTTCGCCTTCGCGGTTGGACTGCCGGCAGTCGGCCTTGAGGCCGTACGCCGCCGCCGCTTCGCGGCACAGCGTTTCGACGTCGGCCAGCGTCGCATGGCCATACTTCTCGGGCTCGCGCGTCCCCAACATGTTGAGGTTCGGCCCGTTGAGAACGAGGATCGTGTCGGTTGCTGGTTCGGCCATTCCAATCCCGCAAGAGGTGCTTCGGCGTGGCGGGGGTTATAGGTAACAAAGCGCCCTAGGGGAAGCCTTGAAGGACCTCCCAGGGGGCTTCAAACAGCTCATCCGGGGTGCAAAAACCTGTGCGGAAGTTACGGAAATTGCTTGTTAACCAGTTCTAATCGTGGCTGCCGGGCGGGATAGGCAGGGGAGGCCGCCCAATAGGCCAAAAGCCCCTGCCGATCTCTCGGCAAGGGCTTATCGGGCCGTCAGCCAAGCGGCTTAGCCTTCGATGATGTACACGATCTCGCGCGTCTGCGGACGGACGATGATGTACTGTCCGCGGACGTAGATCACGTCATAGCCGCGCCACTCCGGATAGATTTCCACGATCCGGGGCGGCAGTGGATGGAAGCGAACGGACGCCGGGATCGCGGCGCCGACCGAGATGTTGAAGTTGACGTTGGTGGTCTCTTCGATCTTGGTCGACTTGATCGCCGTTGAGATCTCGGTCCGCTTCTCGGCAGGCGGTGCCGCAGCGGTCGCAGGCGCGGCGCCGGTCGTGGTCTGAGACTTGGTGTCGGCAGCCTTGCTGTCCGCGCCCTTGGTCTGGGCGTTCATGTTGCCGCTCTTGGTGTCAGTCTCGGTGCTCTTGGACTTGTCCATCTGGGACTTGTCCATCGTGCTCTTGGACTTGTCCTGCGCGGACTTGTCCTGCGCGCCCTGGGCGTGCTCACCCTTGGTCGCGCCGGCCTTCTCGTCGGCCGCGTTCTTGTTCATCGTGCCGGATTTTTCCATCCCGCCTGACTTTTCCATCGCACCGGATTTCTCCGTCGCGCCAGACGACTTCTCCTCGGCTGCTCCGCCGGGCTTCATGGCGCCGCCAGCCTGGCCGACGGTGCCCCTCTCGGGAGCGGCTTCCTTGCCCATCGCGCCACGTTCAGCTGCGCCGCCGGCGGGTTGCGAATGTTGCGTCGGCTGCGCACCGGCGCCACCACCGCTGTCGCGGTTCATGGTGCCCTGTGCGTTCGCCAGTCCGGTGCCTGCGACGAGCGCGAGTGCGGCGACCGAGATCATAAAGCGGTTAGACATCAAATTTCTCCTCACGTGTTTCTTTGCGTCATTGCCCGCGCCACCAACGAAAGGAGATTTGAGTTGTTCCGGAACATCGGCGGTTCCAGGGTATTTGTTTCTTAAACGCGAGATGAATGCGCGCGCCGGATTCGCGCCAGAATTCGCGCAGAGCTGCGGTCAACGAAAAAGGCCGGCTGTTCAGCCGGCCTCGTCGCATGCGCAGATTGTGAAATGCGGGATCAGCAGGTCGCCTTGTTAGCAAGTCGCCTTGCCGCAACGGGCAACGCCGATCTTTTCTTTCAGGCCTTCGAGGCCGACGGCGCCGATCACGATCTGCTTGCCGATCACGTAGCTCGGCGTGCCGTTCATGCCCATCGCTTCGGCGAGCTTGAAATTCTCCTCGATGGTGGCGCGCACCTCGGGGCTGCCGATGTCCTTCTCGATCTTCGCGGTGTCGAGGCCGGCTTCCTTGGCCGCCTGCAGCGCGCGCGCCTTGTCGGCGGCGCCACGGCCGCCGAGCAGCTTCTGGTGGAAGTCGAGGTACTTCTTGCCGGTGGGATCCTGCATGCGCACGGCGACCGCGACCTGCGCCGCTTCGACCGAGCCCTGGCTCAGCACCGGAAACTCCTTCAGCACGACCTTCAGCTTCGGATCGGCCTTCATGAGGTCGAGCATGTCGCCCATCGCGCGCTTGCAGTAGCCGCAATTGTAATCGAAGAACTCGACGAAGGTGACGTCGCCGTCCTTGTTGCCGAGCACGACCTGGCGCGGCGAGTTGAAGATCGCATCGGAGTTCTGCGCGATGCTGGCTTCGTGCTTCTGCGTTTCGGCCGCGGCCTGACGCTTGGTGAGTTCGGTCATCGCTTCCTCGAGCACCTCGGGATGGGTGACGAGATAGTTCTTGATGATTGCCTCGATGTCAGTGCGCTGGGCATCGGAGAAGCTGTCGGCCGACGCGGGCGCGGCTGCGCCGAACATGGCGAGCGCGAACAGCGCGGGAGCAAGCAGGCGCAGCGAAGGCATAGGCAAATCCTCTTATCGAAAGCTGGTTTCGGAAAACGTCCCGGCGGACTTAAGCTCGGTGTCGTGACGTCGTGGTGTCAGGCGTCGTCTTGGTCGCGTTAGTTGCGCGGCGGCTTGGCCGCCACGATGTCGTCGGCCTTGACCCATCCGGGCGTGCCGACGGCGAAACGGGTTTTCGCGCGCGTGGCGAGCTCGCGGGCGGTCTTGTTGTCGCCGCGCAGATAAGCGGCCTGCGCCGACGCCAGATCCGCCTCGGCATAGTCGCCCTTCCGGCCATAGGCCATCGCGAGCTGCATATAACCGAGCGCGGCCTCCGGTTCCCGTGCCACCGCGGCCCGGAGAATCCGAACGGCATCATCGGTGTAGGCCTTATTATCCGATCCAACCAGAGCCTGCCCAAGTAACATCTCGATGAGGGGCGCGTTGTTGGACAGCTGCACCGCCTTGCGCAGGGCAGGGATCGCCTCGGCCGGCTTGCCGCCCTCCAGCAGGGCCTGGCCGCGCACCTCGTAGAAATACGGGTTGTTCGGCTGGACCTGGATCAGCGCGTCGATCTGGGCCAGGGCGCTGCGCAAATCGCCGTGCAGATAGGTGCTGATGGCGCGGGCATAGCGCGCCGGCATGCTGTCGTTCGTCTGGGGATAGCGGCGGTAGACCGTCTCCGGCCGCTCCATGAACGCGGAAATCTTGGCGCGCGCCATGTCGTGGCGGAGCTGGAGCGCGGGATCGTCCTTCTTGTCCCAATAGGGGCTGGAACTGGCGAATTCCTGAAGCGACGCGACGCGCTCGGCGGGCATCGGATGCGACTGGAGATAGGGATCGGTGCCGCGGGCAGCGAACAGGCTCTCGCTGGTGAAGCGCTTGAAGGTCTCGTACATGCCCTTCGGCGACTGCTGGGTCGCGGTCAGGAATTTTACGCCGGCGCGGTCGGCGTTCTCCTCCTGCTGGCGCTGATAGGACAGCAGCGTGCGGCGGATCATCTCCTGTGGTCCGGCGATGGCGGCAGCACCGGCATTGGCGAGCCCGTTATTGCCGGCGCTGTTGCTGCCGCGGGTGCTGCCCACGGCGATCGCGCCGGCCCCGAGCAGCATGGCGATGATCATCTGGGTCTGGGCGTTGGCGAGCTGTTCGCGCAGCTTGGACAGATGGCCGCCGGCCAGATGTCCGGTCTCGTGCGCGAGCACGCCGATGATCTGGTTCGGCGTCTCCGACTGCATGATCGCGCCGTAATTGACGAAGATTCGGCGGCCGTCCGCGACGAACGCGTTGAACGAGCCTTCGTTGATGATCACCATCTGGATGTTCTGCTTTTCCAGACCGGCAACGCGCAGGATCGGGCGCGTGTATTCGCGCAGCAGCTGCTCGGTCTCGGTGTCGCGCAGGATCGGCGGCCCCTTGGCCTGCGCATGCGCGGCCGGCATCGGCAACAGCGCGATCGCCGCGGCGGTGACGAGGGCGGTGAGGGAGGAGGCCTTCTTGCGCAATGCGATCTGGAGCAACATCAGGCGGTCTGGGTCAAACGGTCTTGATCAAGCAGTTTCGTGATTGGTTTTTGGCGATTGGCGGCGGACCGGATACGAGATATGCCCTTATGAGCCGTACAATGCGGCCAGTCTGGGGCGCAAGCGCCCCGTTTCCCGGACCGAACCGACCGGTTCGCCAGCGAAATAGCAGAATTCGATGCACGATGCGACATTGAGGAACCGGGTGGGGCAGTGGCTCGAGCCCTCCCGCCGCAGCGATGTTCCCCCGTTCATGGTGATGGACGTGATGGCCGCCGCGGCCCGAATCGAGGCGGCAGGCGGCCATGTCATCCACATGGAGGTCGGCCAGCCCGCAACCGGCGCCCCACAGACCGCGATCGCGGCCGCCCATGCGGCGCTCGAGGCGGGGCGGATCGATTACACCTCCGCGCTCGGCATCCCCTCATTGCGCGAACGCATCGCGCGCCACTATCGGGATGCCTATGGCTGTGATGTCAGCCCCGAGCGGATCGTGGTGACGACAGGCTCCTCCGGCGGTTTCATCCTGGCCTTCCTGTCGATGTTCGCGCCCGGCGACCGCGTCGCCGTGACGGTGCCGGGCTATCCGCCCTACCGTCACATCCTCACCGCGCTTGGTTGCGAGCCGGTGCTGATCGAGACCACCAATGACACGCGCCACGCGCTGACCGGCGAGGCGCTGCTGGCGGCGCATCGCAAGGCGCCGCTGAAGGGCGTGCTGGTCGGCAGCCCGGCCAATCCGACCGGGACGATGATGTCCCGCGAGGCGCTCGCAGGTCTGATCGCTGCGGCAGAAGACGCCGGCATCCGCTTCATCTCCGACGAGATCTATCACGGGCTCGACTACGCGTTTCCGGCGGCGACGGCGGCGGCGCTGTCGGAGCACGCACTCGTGATCAACTCGTTCTCGAAATATTTTTGCATGACGGGCTGGCGCGTCGGCTGGATGGTCGTGCCCGAGATCCTGGTGCGGCCGATCGAGCGGCTGCAGCAGAACCTGTCGATCTCGGTCCCTTCGCTGTCGCAGATCGCGGCCGAGGCCGCCTTCGACGGCGCGGCCGAGATGGAGGAGATCAAGCACGGCTATCAGGAAAACCGGCGCATCCTGATCGAGGGATTGCCCAAGGCGGGCCTCAGCAAGTTCCTGCCTGCCGACGGCGCCTTCTATCTCTATGCCGACGTCTCGGACTTCACCTCGGACAGTTTCGAGTTTGCCAAGCAGATGCTGGAGCAGGCGCACGTTGCGGCCACGCCGGGTCTCGATTTCGATCCGATCCATGGTCGTTCGTTCATACGGCTCTCCTATGCGCGTTCGGCAGCGGAGATGCGGGAGGCAGTTGACCGGATCGCTCACTGGCTTAAATAGCCGCGAGTTTTCGACAGCCGTTTCGACACCAGCCCTGCGGAGTTCAACTTTGTCTGACCGTTCCCTCCCGTCCGTCGCCACGCCGCATTCTCCTCTCGCCGCATTGATGTGGCCGACCCGTCCGGGTGAAACCGTCGGCGCACTTCGCGCCGTCGTGCTGATTGCGCTCGGCACCGCCTTGATGGCGCTATCAGCCAAGGTGAATCTGCCACTGCCTTACGTGCCCATGACCCTGCAGACGCTGGTCGTGCTGATGATCGGCGCCGCCTATGGCTGGCGCCTTGGCAGCGCAACCATGATCGCCTACCTCGCCGAAGGCGCGATGGGGCTGCCGGTGTTCGCCGGCCCGGTCGGTGGAATTGCACCGCTGGTCGGCCCGACTGCCGGCTACCTGTATGGCTTCGTGCTGGCTGCCTTCATCACCGGCTGGCTGGCCGAGCGCGGCTGGGATCGCAACGTCGTGTTCCTGTTTGGAGCAATGGCGCTCGCCCATGTCGTCATCTTCATCGCCGGCTTCGGCTGGCTGGCCTACGTCATCGGCCTTGGCGCAACCAAGGCTTGGGCGGTCGGCGTCGCGCCGTTCATTGCGGCATCGGTGGTCAAGAACGCGCTGGGCGCCGCGCTGATGCCGGCGGCCCGCCGGATCGTCGATCGACGCGGGTAAAGCGCACCGTTCCGAGCAGTTCCGATTGACAGAGCCGGCCAAGTTGATCTTGGCTGGCTCTGAGTTTGAGGGGGAGTGAAACAATGACGACGACAACGATGGCGGGGGCGCCGGTCGCGCCGGCCGCCGCCAAGCCTTGGTACAAGGTTCTCTACGTCCAGGTGCTGATCGCCATCGTGCTCGGCGCCTTGGTCGGCTGGCTGTGGCCGTCGCTCGCCACCAACGAGTGGATCAAGGCGATGGGCGACGGCTTCATCAAGCTGATCAAGATGGTGATTGCGCCGATCATCTTCTGCACCGTGGTCTCCGGCATCGCGCATATCCAGGACGCCAAGAAGGTCGGCCGCATCGGCGTCAAGGCGCTGGTCTATTTCGAAGTCGTCTCGACCTTCGCGCTGGTGATCGGACTCATCATCGGCAACCTGGTGAAGCCGGGTGCGGGCTTCGGCAGCGCCGCCGCCAACGCGCAGGCCGTCGCCAACTACGCCAAGCAGGCCGAGGGCCAGAGGTCGGTCGACTTCATCCTGCACATCATCCCCGACACCGTGGTCGGCGCCTTCGCGCAAGGCGAGATCCTGCAGGTGTTGCTGTTCTCGGTGCTGTTCGGCTTCGCCATCATGGGCCTCGGCGAGCGCGGCCATACCATCCGCAGCTTCATCGATGACGCCGCGCATGCGGTGTTCGGAGTCATCTCCATCGTGATGCGCGCGGCGCCGATCGGCGCCTTCGGCGCAATGGCCTACACCATCGGCAAGTTCGGCACCGGGGCGATCCTCAACCTGGTCGGCCTGATCGCGACGTTCTACGTCACCGCGGCGCTGTTCGTATTCGTCGTGCTCGGAACCATCGCGCGCCTCGCCGGCTTCTCCATCTTCAAGTTCCTCGCCTACATCAAGGACGAGCTGCTGATCGTGCTCGGCACCTCGTCCTCGGAAAGCGCGCTGCCTTCCTTGATGGAGAAACTCGAGCGCCTCGGCTGCTCGAAGTCGGTGGTCGGCCTCGTGGTGCCCACGGGCTATTCGTTCAATCTCGACGGCACCAACATCTACATGACGCTGGCGACGCTGTTCATCGCGCAGGCGCTTGGCTTCGATCTCTCCTTCGGCCAGCAGCTCACCATCCTGGTGGTGGCGATGCTGACCTCGAAGGGGGCCTCCGGCATCACCGGCGCGGGCTTCATCACGCTGGCCGCGACGCTCGCCGTGGTCGATCCGCGCCTCGTGCCGGGCATGGCGATCGTGCTCGGCATCGACAAGTTCATGAGCGAGTGCCGCGCGCTGACCAACCTCTGTGGCAACGGCGTGGCCTGCGTGATCGTCGCCTGGTGGGAAGGTGAGCTCGACCGCGACAAGCTCAACGCCAACCTCGCCAGGCAGATCGATCCGACCGACTTGGAAACGGCCGTCACGACGGACTGATCTGCAAGCGGCATCTGACGGCGCTGGCGGCGCCGTCAGATCTCGAAATAATGGGGCTGGTCGAGATCCTCGATCAGCCCTTTTTCTTTCGGCGCCCAGCCGAGCAAAGCGCGCGTCCTGGCGCTTGAGGTCGGAACGTCGATGCCGGCGAACTGTGCGAACCAGCCGAAATGCGCGGCCGCTTCCTCAGGCGATTTGGACACGACGGGGACGCCGAGCCGTCGGCCGATCGCCTCTGCAATCGCCTTGAATGGCACGCCTTCCTCGGCGATCGCACGATAGCGCCGCGCGGTCGCGCCTTGCTCCAGCGCGAGACGATAGACGCGCGCGGCGTCGAGGCGGTGCGCGGCCGGCCAGCGGTTTTGGCCTTCGCCGATATAGGCAGCGGCACCTTTCTCCCGGGCGAGTGCGATCAGGCGCGGCACGAAGCCGTGGTCGCCCTCACCGTGGGTCGTGGGCGGCAGCCGCACGATGCCGGTGCGGACGCCGCGCTCCGCGAGGTCTTCGGCAGTGGCTTCCGAGACGCGCGGAAAGTGGCGGGCCGCCGCATCGTCTTCGGTCGCGAGCCGTCCGGGCGCCAGCAGCGCTACACCGGATGTGACGATGAGAGGGCGGTCGGAGCCTTTGAGCTCCTCACCGAGCGCGAGGATCGCGCGGCGGTCGAGCTCGCAATTGTCGGCGAATTTCGAGAAGTCGTGGTTGAAGCCGAGATGCAGCACACCGTCCGAAGCGGCGGCGCCGCCGCGTAAGGAGGCATGATCCTCCAGCGACCCACGATGGACCTCGGCGCCCATCGCGGTGAGCGCTGCGGCGCCGGCATCGGAGCGGGCGAGGCCGAGTACGCTATGGCCGGCGGCCATCAGGTCTCGAACGACGGCGGAACCGACGAAGCCGGTGGCACCGGTAACGAAAACACGCATGCGAAATCTCCTGGTGTTGGTGGAGAGAACCATCTGCGCTACAGGTATCCGGGTAAAGTAGTGACCTTATCAGGGTATAATAGCTAACAGGATGAGCGAGAGCGCTGCCGGCGAGAACTTGCTTGGGGCCTATCTGAAGGACCGTCGCACCCGGCTCGATGCAGCCGCGTTCGGCTTCTCCGGCAGCCGCAGGCGCACGCCGGGTCTGCGCCGGGAGGAAGTGGCCCAGCGCGCCAATATCAGCTCGACCTGGTACACCTGGCTGGAGCAGGGCCGCGGCGGGGCGCCATCGGCCGACGTGCTCGACCGGATCGCGCGCGCGTTGATGCTGACCGATGTCGAGCGCGAGCACCTGTTCCTGATCGGCCTCGGCCGCCCGCCCGAGGTGCGCTACCAGGCGAGCGAAGGCGTCTCGCCGCGGCTGCAACGCGTGCTCGATGCGCTCTCATTCAGCCCGGCGCTGGTACGCACCGCGACCTGGGACGTCGTCGCCTGGAATCGCGCCGCAAGCGTCGTGCTGACCGACTACGGTGCGATCCCGCCGGGACAGCGCAACATCCTGCGCTTCATCTTCTGCGATCCGCGCGTGCGCGCCGCGCAATATGACTGGAACAGTGTGGCACGCTTCGTGGTGGCCGCATTCAGGGCAGACGCAGCGCGGGCAGGCGCCGTCTCGCATGTCGCCGATTTCGTCGACGAGCTCTGTCGGACAAGTCCGGAATTCGCGGCGCTCTGGCGCGACAACGACGTGCGCCATCATGGCGACGGCACCAAGCGGCTCCGGCATCCCGTTCACGGCACGATGTCGTTCGAATATTCGAGCTTCAATGTCGAGGGCCGCTCCGATCTCAGCATGATCGTCTACAATCCGGCGACGCCTGAAGACGCCGACCGCATCAGGAAGCTGCTGGCCGAGCGCGCCGACAGCTAAAAGCGCTCAGGCCGGTATGGCGTCGGATCGATCGCCGGCGTCTCGCCGCTCATCATCTCGGCGAGCAGGCGGCCGGTCGCGGGCCCGAGCGTAAAGCCCTGGTGGCCGTGGCCGAAATTCATCCAGAGGCCCGGGTGACGCGGCGCTTGCCCGAGCACCGGCAGCATGTCGGGCGTGCAGGGGCGGGTGCCGAACCACGGGTCGGGCTCGACCCGCTTGCCGAGGTCGATCAGCTCTCGCGCGGAAGCTTCGGCACTCGCGAGCTGCACCGGCGTTGCGAGCGCGTCCATGCCGGTCAATTCCGCACCCGTGGTGATGCGGATGCCCTTCGCCATCGGACCCATGGCGTAGCCGCCGGCCTTGTCGACCAGCGGCAGATCGAGTGATGCGCCGCCGCTGTAATGCATGTGGTAGCCGCGCTTGCGCACCAGCGGAATGCGATAGCCGAATTTGTGTAGCAGATTGGGCGACCAGGGCCCGAGCGTCACGACGGCGGCCGCAGCGTCTATGGTTCCCTGGTCCGTATCGACCGACCAGCCGGTCACGGTCTGCCGCAAGGTCTGGGCATCGCCGAGCACGATGGTGCCGCCGAGGCGCTCGAACAGCTCGGCATACGCCGTGACCAGTGCGCCGGGATCGGACACGGTCCAGGTGTCGAGCCAATGGATCGCACCGGGCAGGTCGTCGCGCAGGATCGGTTCGGCCTTGGCGAGCTCGGCCCCGGAGAGCGCGCGAAACCTGACGCCGAATTCGCGCTGGTCTTCTTCCGCCGCCTTGACGGCGAGATCGAAGGACGCTGCGTCGCGATGCAGGTGCCGGTAGCCCGCGCGGCGGATCAGATTGTCGGCATGGGCTTCGCGAATGAGGATGTCGTGCTCCGCCGTCGCGTAGGCGATCAGCCGCGCCCAGGCGTCGATCGCCTCGCGATGCCGCTTCGGCGCCGAGTGCCACCAGTAGCGCAGCAGGGGCTCGATATGGAGATGAAGCGACGACAGGCTGTAGCGCACGTCATTGGTGCGGCCGGTCGCGATCTTCAGGAGCGAAGCGAGGTCGCGCGGCATCGGATAGGGGCGCACGGCTTCGGCCTGGATCATCCCGGCATTGCCGTAGCTGGTCTCGCGGCCCGGCTCCCTGCGGTCGACAAGCGTGACCGACCAGCCGCGCTGCCGGAGGTGCAGCGCCGCGCTCACGCCGATCATGCCGCCGCCGAGAACAATCGCGCTTTGCATCGTACTGACCTTGCCAAATCAAAACCGCCCGGTTTGGCCGGGCGGTCTCAACTGATTTGTTCGCCTACTCGCCGCCGCCGAACCGGCGAGACCACCAGCCGGCGCGACGCGGGGCGGCCGGAGTTTCGGTTGCCGCTTCCGGCGCGGGTTCAGCCGCTGGTGCGGGCGGGGCAACCGGCTCTGGCGCTGCCGCAACCGGTGTTGCCGGCTCGCTCGCGCTGCTCGACAGGAAGCTCACCTTTTCCCGGACCGTGGAGCGGCGACGCGCAGCCTTTTCGTCGGCCGGCTCTTCGTCCGCGGCGGCAGGAGCGGGCTCAGGCTGGGCCGGCGCCTCAATCTGCACCTCGGCGCGCGGCTCGGGCTCGCTGACCTCAGGCTCGGCGGTGGTGTGTTCGGCCTGCGCGATCGAGGGCGCAGTCTCGCCGCCAAAGCTGTCGAAATCGGCGACGGCGTCGGTCGCTTCCGACGGTGCATTGGCTGCGAGCTCGTCGCCGATGGAGCCGGCGAGACCTTCCTCGTTGCCACCGCGACGGCGGCGTCCACCGCGACGACCACGCCGGCGACGGCGATCGCCGTTGCCCTGCTGCTCGCTGCGGGCCGCCTGGTCCTCACCTTCCTCGCCGTCCTGTTCGGACTCGGAATCCTCTTCACCTTCGCTGGCCGCCACGGCCGCTTCGGAAGACGCCGGAGCGCCATCCTCGCGCAACTCGCCGTCGCGCGGGGCACCGCGGCCGCGCCGACGCCGGCGGCGCTTGCGGCGCTGGCCATCCTGGTCGGAAGCCGCTTCGCCGCCAGCCTGCTCCTCGGCGAGGCCTTCGGTTTCTTCGGTCTCGACCTCGGATTCCAGCTCCGGATCGAATTCCTCGTCGTCATAGACTTCTTCGGCTACGGGCGGCGGGCTTGCGGCGGCCTGTGCCACCAGCAGCGCCTTCGCGGCTTCCAGCGTATGCACCTGCTCGCCGCGGTCGATGAGATAGGCCTGCGGTCCGCTGACGCTGGGGTCGGCGATGACGGCCAGCGTGACCTTGAAGCCGTTCTCGAGGTCGCGCAGATGGCCGCGCTTGTGGTTCAGCACATAGAGCGCGACGTCGGTGCGGGTGCGGACCACGAGATTGTGGGTCGCGCCCTTCATCAGGATCTCTTCGAGGCCGCGCAGCAGCTGGAGCGCAACCGAGGAGACCGAGCGGACATGGCCGGTGCCGCCGCAATGCGGGCAGGGATCGGTCGAGGATTCCAGCACGCTGGCGCGGATGCGCTGGCGCGACATCTCGAGCAGGCCGAAATGCGAGATGCGGCCGACCTGGATGCGGGCGCGGTCCTGCCGCAGGCAATCGGACAGCTTGCGCTCGACCGCGCGGTTGTTGCGCTTCTCGTCCATGTCGATGAAGTCGATGACGATCAGGCCGGCGAGGTCGCGCAGGCGGAGCTGGCGGGCGACCTCTTCGGCCGCCTCCAGATTGGTCTTGAGCGCAGTGTCCTCGATATGGTGCTCGCGGGTCGATCGTCCGGAGTTGACGTCGATCGAGACCAGCGCCTCGGTCTGGTTGATGACGATGTAGCCTCCGGACCGCAACTGCACGGTCGGAGAGAACATCGCGTCCAGCTGGCTCTCGACGCCCATGCGCGAGAACAGCGGCTGGCCGTCGCGATACTGCTTCACCGCGCTGACATTGGCGGGCATCAGCATCTTCATGAAGTCGCGCGCTTCGCGGTAGCCGGATTCACCGGCAACCGAGATCTCGTCGATCTCCTTGTTGTAGAGGTCGCGCAGCGAGCGCTTGATCAGCGAGCCTTCCTCGTAGACCAGGGTCGGGGCCTGCGACTTCAGCGTCAGGTCGCGCACCGTCTCCCACATCCGGATCAAATATTCGAAGTCGCGCTTGATCTCGGGCTTGGTACGGGCGGCGCCAGCGGTGCGCAGGATGATGCCCATGCCCTCGGGCACGTCGAGATCCTGCACAACTTCCTTCAGGCGGGAACGATCCTGGGCGCTGGTGATCTTGCGGCTGATGCCGCCGCCGCGCGCGGTGTTCGGCATCAACACGGCATAGCGGCCGGCGAGCGAGAGATAGGTGGTCAGCGCCGCGCCCTTGTTGCCGCGCTCTTCCTTGACGACCTGCACCAGCATCACCTGGCGGCGCTTGATGACTTCCTGGATCTTGTACTGGCGGCGCGGGCGGAAGGTGCGCTCCGGCACCTCCTCCATCACGTCGTCGCCGCCGACGGATTCGACGTGTTCCTCTTCGGCTTCCTCGCCGTCCTCGTCCTCGTCGTCTTCCTCCTCGGACTCCTGATGGCGAGCATCAGTGCTTTCGCCGGCAGCGTAGACGGCGTCGGCCGGTTCGGCGGAGGCGGTCACGGCTTCGGCGAGAGCCTCGGCATGGGCCTCGGATGCGATAGCCTCCTGCGGTTCGGCAGCGGTCTCGGTCGCGACCACCGGCTCGGCGCCGAAGGCTGCGACAGGCGCGGGCGTCTCGTCGGCATGATCATGGTCGTGATGATCGTGCTCGTCATGACCATGGTCGTCATGACCATGGTCATGACGGTGATCGTCATCATTGGCATGATGATGGTCGTGACCATGTCCTTCGTGGTCATGATCGTGATGATCATGGTCGCCATGATCGTGGTCGTGGTGGTCGTGGCCTTCGTGCTCGCCGCGATGTTCCGCATCGGCGTGCAGATGCTCGCCCTCGTGCGACGCACCCTCGGTGTGCAGGGCGTCGCTCTCGACCGGCTGGGCCGCTGGATCGGCGCCGGCCTCGAGGCCCTCAACGATGTCGCTGCGGACGCGTTCGCCTTGACTGCGGCGGCGGGAATTGCGGTGGCGCGACCGGCGGCGGCCGTGGGAGCGGTTCTCGCTCTCTTCCTCGGCCTCGCGATGGGCCTGTTCCTCGGCCTCGATCAGTGCCTGCCGGTCGGCGACCGGGATCTGGTAGTAATCGGGATGGATTTCGCTGAAGGCGAGGAAGCCGTGGCGGTTGCCGCCATATTCGACAAAGGCGGCCTGGAGCGAGGGCTCCACCCGGGTGACCTTGGCGAGGTAGATATTCCCGCGCAGTTGCTTGCGTTGCGCGGTCTCGAAATCAAACTCTTCGACGCGATTGCCGCGGACCACGACGACCCGGGTCTCCTCCGGGTGGGTGGCATCGATCAACATCTTGTTGGGCATGTCTTAACTCTTGGCGGCGGCGGGCGCGATTCACCGTGGGCGCGATTAGCGCTGCCGGGTGCCGCGACGGTCCACCTGATTCGGGGGTGAGGGGAAGGCCGAAACGCCGTCTCTCGCGCCTTGCCGAAACGGAAGCTGGAGGGCCGAAGCGGCGCGCGGGATTGTCACTCCGCAGCGTCGCGAACGGTCCTTCAGAATTCGTCGGCACAGTCTGGCGCATCAAGCGTCGGCCCGTATGAAACATTGGGCGGCGGGGCCGCCCCTCAATCAGTTGCTGCTGGCCAGGCATGGCGCGAGCGCGCTCGCCTTGGGGATTACGAACCGCTCCCTTGGGATTAAGGGACCGGGTAACGAGTCACGTCGCTGTCAAAACCGTCCCGGAAACGCGGTGGTAACCAGGGACCGTCCGCCACCGGGGCTTGACCCGCTCCACCTCGCTGCCGCGCACCGCGCTGGTCTTTGAGGGGAACGGAAAAACGCTGGAATTCCCAAACCTTGAGAGTTCCGGCGCTGCACCGGGAGGCTGAACGCGACACAACCGGAAATATCGGCCGTCAGCACTCCGTACATACGTGGAATGGACCAACCGTGCAAGGGAGCGTCGCACGGCGGTCACAGTCGGGGAGTTTCGTATATCTGTCATTAAGCGACGATTAACCCTGTGGTTCTATTGCGTTAGAAGGGCCGCTCGGAGGCACTGAATCGGTGACGAGCCGCACAAATCAAAGGGTTTTGCTGGGATGCGCGCTTCTGTGCGCCGCAGCATTGGCATGCGCTGATTCCTGGCGCCTGAGCGCGGCGGAAAGCCAGCCGCAACCCTCTGTTGCGGTAGCGAATTTTCCAACCGCGTCCGCCGCCCGGCTGGCCGGCGATGGCAAGCAGACCCGTTTCATCCTCGACATCGATCAGGCCGTCACATTCCGCGCCGTGACGCTCGCCGACCCGTATCGGGTGGTGGTCGATGTGCCCCAGGTCAATTTTCAACTGCCTGCGGGCACCGGGGTCGAGGGGCGGGGACTGGTCAAGGCCTTCCGCTACGGGCTGGTCATGCCCGGCGGCTCGCGAATCGTGTTCGACCTGACAGGCCCGGCCAAGATCGCCAAGTCCTACGTGCTGGAGGCCGCCAATGGCCAGCCGGCCCGGCTCGTGCTCGAGCTGGAGGAGGTCGACCGGACCGCCTTCGTACAGTCGCTCGTCCCCGAGAAACGCCCCGAACTGCGGCCCGCAATCGCCGACGCGCCGCCGGCAACGGTTCCGGCCGCCGCAACTCCGGAAGCCGGGCAGCAAAAGGTCGACGGCCGCCCGATCGTCGTGATCGATCCCGGCCATGGCGGCATCGACAATGGCACGCAGTCGAGCGGCGAAAGCGAGAAGAACCTGGTGCTGGCCTTCGGCCTGGCGCTACGCGACCGTCTGGACAAGACCGGCAAATTCCGCGTGGTGATGACACGGGATGACGACACCTTCATTCCGCTCAACGACCGGGTCAAAGTCGCCCGCGGGCTCAAGGCCGCCTTGTTCGTCTCGATCCACGCCGATGCGCTGCCGAAGGCCGAGGGCGATGCGCAGGGCGCGACCATCTACACGCTGTCCGACAAGGCCTCCGACGCCGAGGCGCAGCGGCTGGCGGATGCGGAAAACCGGGCCGACGCGATCGCCGGTTTCAACCTCGCGGAGGAGCCGACCGACGTCGCGGACATCCTGATCGACCTCACCCAGCGGGAAACTCGCACCTTTTCAAGCCATTTTGCCCGCCTGTTGATGGGCGAAATGAAGTCGTCCGTGCGGATGCACAAGCATCCCCTGAAGTCGGCCGGCTTCCGGGTCCTCAAGGCGCCCGACGTGCCGTCGGTGCTGGTCGAGATCGGCTATGTCTCCAACAAGGGCGACCTTGAGCATCTGGTCTCCGAGGGCTGGCGGTCCAAGGCCGTGGGCTCGATGGCGCAGGCGATCGACGGGTTCCTGACCAAGCGGATGGCCACGGCCGGATCGTCAAATTGACGACCGGGGGATCGTCGAACTGACGACCGGGGGTCGTCGAATTGAGGGGGATTTTCCGTCCCGTTGCAAAAGCCCTAGTTTGGCCACAGCGGGCGCTTTATAAAAATGCCGCAGGGGGTTCCGGAATCGGCGAGAATCCCGTTCGGCAAGCGTCTTGGTCCGGCACTGATGTAATTGAGTAGGCCGGTAAATTCGCGACGTGGAGTTGGCGCCTGTTTTGGGTGCCTTGAGCTGATCCAGAGTTTGAACGGATAAACATATAATGCGCTTGCTGGTGCGGTTCATGGGCTTCCTGTTCGCCGCGGGAACGGTGGTGTTCCTTGTCGGTGTCGGGGCCGTGGCAGGCCTGATCTGGCATTTCTCCAAGGACTTGCCCGACTACTCTCAGCTTCAGGATTACGAGCCGCCGGTGATGACCCGCGTGCACGCGGTCGACGGCTCGCTGCTCGGCGAATACGCCAAGGAGCGGCGGCTGTACCTGCCGATCCAGGCGGTGCCGAAGCTCGTGATCAACGCATTCCTCGCGGCCGAGGACAAGAATTTCTACGAGCATGGCGGCATCGACTACACCGGCATGGCGCGCGCCGGCGTGCTCTTCATCCAGAATTACGGCTCGAACCGGCGTCCGCAGGGCGCCTCCACGATCACCCAGCAGGTCGCCAAGAACTTCCTTCTGACCAACGAGGTCTCCTTCGCCCGCAAGATCAAGGAAGCCTTGCTGGCGATGCGCATCGAGAAGACCTACTCGAAGGACAAGATCCTCGAGCTGTATCTGAACGAGATCTATCTCGGCCTCGGCGCCTACGGCATCGCGGCCGCTTCGCTGGTGTATTTCGACAAGTCGGTGAACGAGCTGACGGTCGCTGAAGCGTCCTATCTCGCCGCGCTGCCGAAGATGCCCGCGACGCTGCATCCGGTCCGCAACCGCGATCGCGCCATCGAGCGCCGCAACTACGTGATCGACCGTCTGCTGGAGAACGGCTGGATCAAGCAGGCCGATGCCGACAAGGCGCGCAAGGAGCCGCTGGCCGTCACCAACCGTTCAAACGGCGCTCACACCTTCGCCGGTGAATATTTCGCCGAGGAAGTCCGCCGCGACATCTTCGAGCGCTACGGCGAGAAGAAGCTTTATGAGGGCGGCCTGTCCGTCCGCACCACGCTCGATCCGAAGATCCAGGTCATGGCGCGCAAGGCCATGGTCGCCGGCCTCGTGAACTATGACGAGCAGCAGGGCTATCGCGGCGCCATGAGCAAGCTCGATATTTCGGGCGATTGGGGCGTGAAGCTCGCCGAGATCAAGTCGCTGTCCGACATCTCGCCATGGCGCATGGCGGTGGTGCTGGAGACCAGCGACCAGTCGGCGCGCATCGGCTTCCAGCCGAACCGCGAGCTCGGCGGCGCCATCAGCAAGCAGCGCGAGACCGGCATCGTCACGGTCGACGGTGTGCGCTGGGCGAGGGCGGCCCAGGGCAACGCCAAGGGCAAGACCCCGACGTCTGTCGCGCAGGTGTTGCAGCCCGGCGACGTGATCTATGCCGATCCGCTCTACACCAAGGAGGGACAGCCGGTCGAAGGCCAGTACCGCCTGCGCCAGATTCCCGAAGTGTCCGGTGCGATGGTGGCGATGGATCCCTGGACCGGCCGCGTGCTCGCGATGGTCGGCGGCTTCTCGTTCGACCAGAGCCAGTTCAACCGCGCCACGCAGGCCTACCGGCAGCCGGGCTCGTCGTTCAAGCCGATCGTCTATTCGGCCGCGCTCGACAATGGCTATACGCCCTCGACCGTGGTGCTCGACGCGCCCATTGAAATCGACCAGGGCCAGGGCGCCGGCGTGTGGCGGCCCGAAAACTTCTCGTCCGGCAAATTCCAGGGACCCGTCACGCTGCGCAACGCGCTGCGGCAGTCGCTGAACACCGTGACCGTGCGCCTCGCACAGGACATCGGCATGCCCCTGATCGGCGAATATGCGCGCCGCTTCGGCGTCTATGACGAATTGCCGAACTATCTGTCCTACGCGCTCGGCGCCGGCGAGACCACGGCGATGCGCATGGTCACGGCCTATTCGATGCTCGCCAATGGCGGTCGCCGGGTGAAGCCGACCTTGATCGACCGCATCCAGGACCGTTACGGCCGCACCATCTTCAAGCACGACCAGCGCGAATGCCGCGGCTGCGACGCGCCGGGCGGCTGGAAGAACCAGACCGAGCCGCAGCTGATCGACCGCCGCGAGCAGGTGCTGGATTCCATGACCGCCTATCAGATCACCGAGCTGATGGAAGGCGTGGTCCAGGCCGGTACCGCAACCGTGGTCAAGGAGGTCGGCAAGCCGATCGCCGGCAAGACCGGCACCACCAACGAGGCCAAGGACGCCTGGTTCGTCGGCTTCTCGCCCGACGTCGCCGTCGCGATCTATATGGGCTACGACAAGCCGCGCGCGCTCGGTAGGGGCAACGCCGCGACCGGCGGCCATCTGGCCGCACCCATCGCGCGCGACTTCCTCAAGCTTGCGCTCGCCGACAAGCCCGCGGTTCCGTTCAAGGTGCCGGCCGGCATCAAGCTCGTGCGCGTCGTCTCCAAGACCGGTATGCGCGCCGGTCCCGGCGAGACCGGCGGAACCATCCTCGAAGCCTTCAAGCCGGGCACGGCGCCGCCTGACAACTACTCGGTCATCGGCGTCGCCGATGCCGACGGGCGCGGCGGCGTGCCGGCGTCGCAGCAGCAGCAGCCGGATTCCGGCTTCTTCATGCGGCCGGGCACCGGTGGGCTGTACTAGCGGATAAGACCGACGATCGCGGTTCCGGCGGTTGCGCTTTGCGGCCGCCGCCGCTACATCCCAGCTCCAATGCACGCGGGATTCCGCGAGATCAGAGAACAACATGCGCGCCGAAATCGAACGGTTGGTAGAAGAGATCAAGCAGTCAGTCGGGCTGCTGAGGAGGCATCTTTGACGTCGAGAAATCGACGGCGCGCCTCGCTGAGCTGAACAAGCTCGCAGAAGATCCCAACCTCTGGAACGATCCCCAGAAAGCCCAGAAGCTGATGCAGGAGCGCACCTCGCTTGAGGATTCGCTCTCGGGCATCGGCAAGGTCGAGCAGGAGCTCGAAGACGACATCGGCATGATCGAGCTCGGCGAGGCCGAGGGCGATGCCGGCGTCGTCACTGAGGCTGAAACCGCGCTGAAGAACCTCAAGAAGGAAGTCGCGCGGCGCGAGCTCGAGGCGCTGCTGTCGGGCGAGGCCGATCGCTTCGATTCCTATCTTGAAGTCCATGCCGGCGCCGGCGGCACCGAGAGCCAGGACTGGGCGCAGATGCTGCTGCGCATGTATACGCGCTGGGCCGAGACGCACGGCTTCAAGGTCGAATTCCTCGAAGAGTCCGAGGGCGAAGAGGCCGGCATCAAGTCCGCGACGATCCAGGTCTCGGGCCACAACGCCTATGGTTGGCTGAAGACGGAGGCGGGCGTGCACCGATTGGTGCGCATCTCGCCGTTCGATTCCAACGCGCGGCGGCACACCTCGTTTTCGAGCGTGCAGGTATTCCCGGTCATCGACGACAGCATCAAGATCGACATCAAGGAAGCCGACGTTCGCGTCGACACCATGCGCTCGGGCGGCGCCGGCGGCCAGCACGTCAACAAGACCGAATCCGCGGTGCGCCTGACGCATATTCCGACCGGCGTTGCCGTGGTCTGCCAGGCCGGCCGGTCCCAGCACAAGAACCGGGCGCAGGCCTGGGACATGCTGCGCGCGCGGCTTTACGAGATCGAGCTGAAGAAGCGCGAGGAGAAGGCTGCCGCCGACCAGGCCGCCAAGACCGATATCGGCTGGGGCCACCAGATCCGCTCCTACGTGCTGCAGCCCTACCAGATGGTGAAGGATTTGCGCACCGGCGTGCAGACGTCCGACACATCGGGCGTGCTGAACGGCGAGCTCGACGACTTCATGGCCGCAACCCTGGCGCAGCGCGCCTTCGGCACCACCGGCGCCGACATCGAGGACGTCGACTGATGTCCCGCGTCGCCTTCATCGGGTTGGGGCGGATGGGCCACGGCATGGCCGGCCGCTATCTCGATGCCGGCTTCACGGTGACGCTGTGGAATCGCAGCAAGGCAAAAGCGGACGACCTGATCGCGCGCGGTGCGCATTGGGCGACGTCGCCTGAGGATGCCGCGATCGATGCCGATGCGGTCGTGACTATGGTCGCTGATGACGAAGCCTCGCGCGCGGTCTGGCTCGGGCCTGAGGGCGCGGCCAAGACGGCAAAGGCCGGCACCATTGCGATCGAGTGCTCCACCGTCTCCTATGACCACGCCCGCGAGATGGGCCGCGAACTGAACGCGCGCGGGCTGATCTACATCGACTGCCCCGTGACGGGATTGCCGGATGCGGCAGCGGCCGGAAAGCTGACGCTGCTCGCCGGCGCTGACGCAGCTGATCTCGAACGTGCGCGGCCGTTCCTCGAACCGATCGGCTCGACCATCCGCCATTTCGGCGCGGTCGGCTCCGGCACCGTCTACAAGCTCATCAACAATCTCTTGGGTGCGATCCAGATCGCGGGCCTTGCCGAAGGCCTCGCCATCGCCGAACAGGCCGGGCTCGACATGAACCTGGTGCTGGAATCGATCCAGGCCGGTGTCGCCGCCAGCCCGCAGGTGCAGCGTCATTCCAAGCGCATGGTCGCCCGCGATTTCAGCGGCGCGACGTTTACGGCGGCGCTGCGGCACAAGGATGCCGCCTACGCGGTGAGGCTCGCCGAAAGCCTGCTCGCCGACAAGCCGCTGGTCTCGCGCGCTGCGGTCGAGTCCTACGCGCAGGCGAAGGCCGCAATGCCCGACGACGATGAAGGCAAGATGATCGAGCTGGTGTCGCGGCCGAAGAAGCCGACCTAGCTGGACGCATCAACATGGGGCAGCCTCGTTCGGATCGCGGTCTCGGCATTGCCCTCGTCATCGCTGCCGCAGTTGCCTGGAGCACGGCGCCGTTCTTCACGCGCCTCTTGCCGTTCGACCCCTGGACCATCCTGTTCTGGCGAGGCCTGTTCGCGGGCAGCCTGATCACGGTCTTTCTCGTCGTGATGCAGGGTCGCGCTGCGCTGTGGCAATTGGTCGTGCCGGGGAAGGGCGGCCTGCTCGTCGCGTCCTTGTCCGCGGTCGGCATGGTCTCGTTCATTCCCGCGCTTCAGATGACCAAGGTCATGAACGTCGCCGTGCTGATTGCCACCCAGCCCTTCATCGCGGCCGCGCTGGCATGGCTGTGGCTCGGCGAAGCCGCGACGTGGCGTACGCTGACCGCGAGCCTGATTGCCTTTGCCGGCGTCGTCATCACGGTCGGCGGTGTGCAAGCCGGCGCCGATCTCGGCGGCGTCGCGCTGAGCTGCCTGATGGTGCTTGCCATCTCCGCCATGACCGTCGTGGTCCGGCGCCATCGCGAGACGTCGATGGTGGCCGCGGCCGCGCTGTCGAACTTCATGGGGAGCCTCGTCAGTCTTCCCTTTGCCCACGACATCGCCCATGTCGGCGGCAATGGCCTTGCGATCCTCGCGATGTTCGGCTGCCTCCAGGTCGCGCTCGGCCTGACCTTCTACATGCTCGGCTCGCGCTTGCTGCCATCAGGGCAAGCTTCCCTGATCGCGACGCTGGAAACGCCGCTGATGCCGTTCTGGATCTGGGTCGCCTTCCGGGAGTTGCCCGCCGTGCATGCGCTCATTGGCGGCGCGCTGGTGATCGGAGCGGTTGTCGCCGATATTGCCGGTGACGCTCGCTCGCGGCGCCCCTCCTGAACAGCGTTGTCGGAAATCGGGTGGCGGCCTGTCTTGCGCCGTCCTAGGCGGCAGGCTCGGCCGCCGAGGTGAAGCACATGTCCCCGAACGATAACAGGATCGATGCGCGAGACTGGTCGCTGCTCGCGGTGCTCTCGGTTCTCTGGGGCGGATCGTTCTTCTTCAATGGTGCGGCGCTGCGGGAATTGCCGCCGTTGACGCTGGTGTTCCTGCGCGTCGCGCTTGGGGCGGCCATTCTCCTGCCGTTGCTCCGGATGCAGGGCATCGGTCTTCCCAAGGGCATGGCGGGCTGGAAGCCGTTCGTCGCGATCGGGCTGCTCAACAATGTCATCCCGTTCTCGCTGATCGTGCTCGGACAGACCTTCATCCCGAGCGGACTGGCCTCGATCCTGAACGCGACCACGCCGCTCTTCACGGTGATGGTGATGGCGGCGGCCGGCGAAGAGGCCCTGCAGATGCGTCGGGTGGCCGGCGTGGCGCTCGGCCTCGCCGGCGTCATCATCCTGCGCGGATGGGGCATCGAAACGAGGCCGGGGCAGGGGCTCGGCATCCTGCTCTGCCTGGGCGGCGCGTTCAGCTATGGCTTTGCGGCGCTGGCCGCGCGGAGGCTGCTGAAGGACGCGCCTCCGCTGGGAACGGCGACGTTTCAGCTGATGGCGTCGACTGTGATGATGGCGGTCGTCGCCGGAGCTGTGGAGCAGCCGTGGCACCTTTCGATGCCGGGTCTCACGACCTGGCTCGCGGTGCTTGGCCTGGCCGCCCTATCTACGGCGCTCGCCTACATCGTCTTCTTTCAGATCATTCGGCGTTCGGGCGCGACCAACGTGATGCTGGTGACTCTGCTCATTCCCGTCACCGCCATCCTGCTGGGATGGCTGGTGCTGGGTGAGCCGATCTCCGCGCGCGAGATCGCGGGCGCCATCGTCATCGGTAGCGCATTGCTCGTGATCGACGGGCGCGCACTGAGACTGCTGCGGCGCACCGCGTAAGTTCCGGGTCCGTCGTTTCACGGCGCGGAAAATCGCGGCGCTTGCCAGCGGCGAACGGCCTTGCGACACTCTCCGCAAAACAAGACTACAAAACATAGGGGAGAGAACGATGCCGGGTCGTCGCGAAAGCCTTGCTGCCCTCGCCATTCTTGCTGCCGGCGTGCTCGTCTCGGCACCGGCTCTGGCGCAGAAGAAATACGATCCCGGCGCCACCGACACCGAAGTCAAAATCGGCAACATTATGCCCTATAGCGGGCCGGCGTCGTCCTATGGCGTGATCGGCAAAACCGAGGCCGCCTATTTCAGGATGATCAACGACCAGGGCGGAATCAACGACCGCAAGATCAACTTCATCAGCTATGACGACGCCTATTCGCCGCCGAAAGCGATCGAGCAGGCGCGCAAGCTGGTCGAGAGCGACGAGGTGCTGCTGATCTTCCAGCCGCTCGGCACGCCCTCGAACTCGGCGATCATGAAATACATGAACGCCAAGAAGGTGCCGCAGCTGTTCGTCGCCTCCGGCGGTACCAAGTTCGGGGACCCCAAGAATTTCCCGTGGACCATGGGTTTCCAGCCGAACTACCAGAGCGAGGGGCGGATCTACGCAAAGTACATCCGCGATCATTTCCCCAACAGCAGGATCGCCGTGTTCTGGCAGAACGACGACGCCGGCAAGGACCAGTTCAAGGGCCTGAAGGACGGGCTCGGCGACAAGGCCGGCATGATCATCGCCGACAAGTCCTATGAGGTCAGCGATCCCTCGATCGACTCGCAGATCGTGGCGCTGCATGACTCGGGCGCCGACATCTTCTTCTCATGGGCCGCCCCGAAGGGATCGGCGCAGGCAATCCGGAAGGTCGGAGAGCTCGGCTGGAAACCAAAATTCTTCCTCGCCAATACCGCGACCTCGGTCGCCTCGGTGCTCAAGCCCGCCGGGCTCGACTATTCCAAGGATATCATCTCGACCGTCTATCTGAAGGATCCGACCGACCCGACCTGGGACAAGGACCCGGCGGTGGTGAAGTGGCGCGAATTCATGGACAAATATTATCCCGATGGCGACAAGGCCAACGCCAACAACATCTACGGCTATGTGCAGGCCGAGGCGATGGCGCAGGTGTTGAAGCAGTGCGGTGACAATCTCACCCGTGAGAACGTGATGAAGCAGGCCACTAGCCTGAAGAATTTCCACACTGATCTGATGCTGCCAGGCATCATGGTCAACACCTCCACCGACGACTATTTCCCGATCGAGCAGATGCAGTTGATGCGCTTCAACGGGCAGGCCTGGGAGCTGTTCGGCGACGTCATCACCGGCGAGGTCGGCCACGAGCGGAGTCCGTAGTTCGGTTGTATGTGACCAACAGCGGTCGCGGTGTCCAACTCCGCTAAAGAAATGTCCTCCCGGGTGTGTTCTACTTCACATTGCAGCCGGGTCGGCCCAGCGTAGTCTTCCCTATTGTTCGGGCACCTGTGTCGACGCGCGCTGCGTCTCCACGATGTCCCTGATCTGAATTGTGCCCTGCCTCGGCGAGGGCAGAGCCATTCATGCAAGCGTCGCCTGCTATGTGGGAGCGCGTAACATGGACATCATTGAAGCGATCGTTACGAAGAGCCAATGGATTATTGCGATCTTGGCACTCTTTGTCGTTGCCTGGGCTCGCTTCAACTCTCCGCCCACCAATCGGTCCGGTACGACCTTCGCGCTGTTCTTCTGGGGGGTGATATTCTACTACGCCCTGATGATACCGCTCTGGCTGGTCGTCATGATCGGACTCGTCCAGGGCAGCATCGGGTTCGACTTCATCGTCGGCCAGGTGAAGGCGGTAGATCCAAAGGCGCAGGCGCAACTGGCTCAATATGCTCCGATCGTGGCCGTGCTCATCATCGTCGTCGCTTCGCAATTCCGGCAGGTGGCACGGATCGACCGGGCCGCGCGCGCATTTTGTGTCAGATTGGCCGCCATTCCGCGTGAAGCCGACCGACTCGCATTTGAACTCGCGCAAACCACGGGTTTCGTCCCGCGCGACGACCTTCGAAGCAAGGTGACCAAAATCGTTTCGGAGAATATCGGTCCGCAAGCGTTGAGTTTCAGCAGGGACGGTACTCTTCCCGACCGCTTCACAAGAGCCATCGGCCTTTACAACCTGTTCGTCGGACCCCGGCAGAATGCCGCGGCACTCGACTTCACCGGAAATGGCTATGGCCGATCCGCCTACGCCATGATCATGCAATTGGGCGACGCGGTGGCGGCTCGTGCGGATGCCCGTTACGAAGAGATGATGCACGCCGGTCTTGCCTTTTTCACGTCGTCGCTTCCAACCCCGGAATTGAAGGACGCTTTGAACCGCAACATTGCTGAGGTCACCAACCTCACTTGCGGCCTCGTGTCTCGCTATGTCCTGTTTTGCGAACGGACCCATAGCGGCCGATTGCAGCGGCTAGCGAGGATGGGCTTCGCCTACAGTCCGGGGCCGACCTTTGGGCTGGATCAATGGGCGACAACGATCTTCCTCGTGACGGCCTGGAGCATTGGCATGATGGTGTTCATGCCGGGAACACTTCCGATCGACGTCGGCAAGGTGCTGACGATTGCGGTCACGTTCGGCGCTTCGATCGGCTTCGCAGTCCTGGGCGCGATCGTCGTGGCGCAACGCTTCATCGGACGCAAGGAAGGCAACACACCCGGATATCCGCCTATCGCCGAGTTGGTTGTCGCCGGTCTCGTCGTCGTGGGGCTGTCGATTGGGCTCCGGATCGGCATTCCACTAGTGTCCGCCCTGATGCAGGGAGGAGGATATCAGGACGTTCTTAGGCAGTTCATCGAGCGGCTATACGGCGTCATCACGCCTTTCATCTGTACGATTTCCCTCGGGCTCATTTGTTCCTACATGGGATGTTCGCGGATGAGCTGGTACCGCGTGGCGGCCCTCGGGGCTCTCGCGAACGGCGCCGCGCTGACCTGTGCGGGGTGGCTGGTCGCGCATATGATCGGCCAGCAAGTACTGGCTCTGTTCTATGTACATCCGCAGGATGCGATCCAACTGGTGGCGTTAAGCACTGGCTTAACCGGCTTCATCGTCGGCGGCATGGTCCTCGCGGTCTTCAATGAGTCCGAGCGCATACGCAACGTCACTGCTGAGCGGATAGCCACCAGTCCGCACAAGGGGTTTCCATTGCACGATGCGCCGTCGATTGCCGGCGGACTCGAACCTCCGCCAGTGACGTCTAGGTTCGACGTCGCCGATGATCTTGGCTACCGCGATCGCGCAGGAGTGGAGACCTTCGAGGGGGATTACGTCTGCTTCAGGCCCGCGTTCTCCAACCCCGAGATCATTAGTGCCTACATCATCGGCATTCATTGGGACGAAACCGAGTCCTGTCTCATGTTCGAGGAACGCGAACGTGTTGATGCCGGGCACACGCAGAGGGGCCGTGTCTACATCCCGGATGGACGCCCGTTCCTGAACTTCGTCACCCTCGAGAAGGGAGCGATACGTCTGATCATGGTGTCACGTCCCGATAAGAGAAACGAGCCCGCACGCGGTCTGATCACGACGCTGTCCAATCCCGGTGGCGCCCAGTTTACACCGGCGAGCGCTCCGATCGTTCTCAGGCGTGTGGTCGATCACACGCTTCAACTCGGCTTCATTCGGCCGGGAGCGCTCAGCTACGAAAGCTATCGCCGCGAACTCGAAATGGTGGTGCCCGATTTCGGCGTCTTTGCGTTGGCTCCCCCCCAGGTGGCTTGCGTGGCGGCGGAGTAAAAGGCCTAGTCGGCGCTGAGCCGCACGCCGGCGCGCAGAAATTTCTGCGAATCGACCGCTTCACCCTCGATGCGGGTCTCATAATGCAAATGCGGTCCGGCTTTCGCTTTCAGCACCATGCCGCCGGCGACGCCGACGCCGAGCACATACATCCACCCCGCGTGGAAGTCGAACAAATGCGAGTTCAGAAGTGAGCTCGCGATGTTCTGCACCACGGCGACGAGCCCGATCCAGGCCGCAAGGCCTTCGCCCAGGAACAGGCGAAGGTGGGCGATCCACATGGTGTAGAGCAGGACGACGCCGAGTACGCCCCATTGCATCGCGACATTGAGGGTCTGGTTGTGGGGATTGCTGACGATCTCCGCATCGAGGCTGCTTCCACCGGTGGCGGCGCGCTCGAACTGGCGCTTGATCGACCCGGTGCCGTGACCGGTCAGGGGTGCCTCGCCAAAGGCGTGAAGCGCCTTGCGCCAATAGGTCAGGCGTTGGGCGGTCGAGGCTCGGCTGATGTCCTCGTGGCCGTGGCGGTATTCCACGGCGATGTCCGCAATGCGGTGGCGCAGATAGGGCGAGGTCGTCCAGGCCAGTGTGCTCGCGGCTATCGTGCCCGCGAGCAGGACCAGCGCCGCGCGCCGGCTCAAATGCCTCCAGGCGAACAGTCCGAGCAGCACCGCGATGCACAGCAGCGCCGTGCGGGCGGAGGCGACGAACACCATGTTGGTCACGAACAGCAGGATCAATGCCAGACAGATGGCTGTCGCAACCACGTTTCCGCGGCGCCAGAAAGTCAACGCGGGCAGCGCGAGCGCAAAGGCGCACAGCGTGAATTCCTGGCTCTGGTCGATGTAGTCCTTGACGGGAACACCGGCTGACGCGGTCGCGGTGAGTTTCCAGGCGGGATCGTGCAGCACGATCCAGGAATAGACGGCAAGCAGCGCGCAGGACGCGAGAAAGCCAAGGAAAACCCAGAAACCGCGTTTGGATCGGCTGAAGTGATAGAGCAGTGCTGGAGTGAGCACGAGCTTTGCGACCGGCTTGATCGCATGCAACCGGTCGGCCCACGCGCCGTCCGACCAGAGCGTGCCGAGAAGCGCGAGCAGCAGGAAGGCAAAGGGCAGGGCGAACGCAGGCCGTGCGAGCTGGCGTCCATAGTCGCGCCAGTCGATGGTCGGCGTCACCACCAGCAGCCAGAGCCCGACGAAGATCGAAGGCGCTGTGGTCGACCAGGGCAGCGACGCCGCGACCAGCACAGCGAGCCCATCGGCGACCCCGATCAGAGCTGGCGATTTGCCCATGGTTTGCCATCGGGCGCGCAACGCTTGTCGACCGGCCGGTCCGGGCCATTCCGCGGTTTCAGCAGTCATGTGCAACGACGCTTATTGCGCGGCGGCCAGGCTTTCCCGGGGCATCTCATGCCCGAGGAAGTCGCGCGCCTGGGTCTCGTAGCCGAAGCGCTCGGCGAGCTCGTGTCTCCTTGCGCGGATGCGGCCGCGGCATTCCTCCTGCCGCGTCAGCACACGGGTGATTGAAGCTGCGATCGCCTCGGTCGAGAAGGGGTCGAAATAGTCGGCGAGCTCGCCCGCGACTTCACGGAACACCGCGATATCGGAGCACAGCACCGGCGTGTTCGCGGCCAGTGCCTCGATGATCGGTATGCCGAAGCCTTCGGCCAGGCTCGGCATGATCAGCCCGTGCGCCTCCGCGATCATGGCGGCCTTTTCATGCTCGTCGACATAGCCGGCGAAGCGGACATTTGGCGGCAGGTTGCGCATCCGGCTGATCTGGCCTGCATGACCGATCACCACGAGATCGGCCTGAGGGACGTTGCGGAAAGCACGAATGACGGTGGCGACGTTCTTGCGCGGTTCGTTCGACACGATGATGACGAAGTTCGGCCGCCCCGGACGCCCCGACAGGGCTGGGAGGTGGAGGACATCCGGGGCGTCGAACCGGGTGCGGGGATACACGACCCGCGCCGGCAGGTGCGCAAATTGCGGCAACAGTTCCCTGAACCGCATCATGCTATAGTTTGAAACGAAGGCGAGCTCGTCAGCCTGGCGCAGGCTGGTGCCGATCCGCGCCAGGAACTGGCGCGTGGCGATGTCGCTGAGTTTGAGGTCGGTGAGCGGCAGCAAATCGTGGACGATGCAGATCACCTTGGCGTTCGGCTTGCGCCTGATCGCGACCCGCGTCGGGGTGTCCACAACGATGAGATCATAGTCACGCGCATCGATCCGCGGCGGTGGCAGCAGGAAGAAGGCCGAGGAGTCCTGATAGTTGAAGAATCCGGGCTCGAGCTGGAATTCGCTGAACAGTTCGAGATGGCGCATATCCGGCGGAATGTATTCGAGCGCGGCGGGCCGGTTCTCGATCAGCCGGGCGTGCAGGCCAAGCAGGCCGATCGCGCGCAGGAGGCAGAGGATATTGTCCCGCGACAGCAGCATGGTGGCCTTGTGGCGGAGCCAGTCGAACCTGCGACGCGCGCCGCTGAGCATCACCGGCCCGCTCACGTTGACCTCGTCGAGGAAGCGATAAAGAGCGAGCAGCTCGATGTTGCGCGACTGCGCCGGAAACAGCTTCGTGCGTCGCTCGCGCCGACATAGCTTACGGTAACGCTTCGAGGTTTCCACCAGCAAAGTGAGTTCGTGGCCTTCCGACGCGAGCGACCGTACCAATTCCCGGGTGAAGTGGAAGATGCCGCGCTTGTGATTGGGTTGTCCGAGCGACTCGGACACGACCAGGATGTTCTGTTTCATGCGCGTTTCTCTCGGAGCTCAAAGGTGTGCGTGACGGGCGGCTCGACCGCGATGGTCGAGGCGATGCGGCCGTGATCGAGGTTGATGATGCTGGAGCAGGTGCGGCGCAGCAGCGGCAGGTCGTGCGAGGCGATGATCACGATCGCCGCCTGCGAGACCAGGTTTCGCAGCCGCCTCTCGGCCTTCTCCGCAAAATGCTCGTCGACGACGCTGAGCCATTCGTCGAGCAGCAGGATGTCGGCCGGGAAAGCGGTGGCGGTCGCGAACAACACCCGCATCAGCATGCCCGAGGAGAACATCCGCAAGGGCAGGCGCTGCATGCGCGCTTCGAGCTCGGTGAAGGCCCAGATCTCGTCGATCACGCTGCGTGTGGGCTTGCGACCGCTGATCCGCAGCAGCAGCGCGATGTTGTCCTCCGCCACGAAGTCCAGATTGACCCCGGCGTTCAGGCCGAGCAGGGGTACGACGTTGCCCCGGATCGTGACGCGGCCACTGCTCGGCGGATAGACACCGGCGATCAGGCGCAGCAGCGTCGACTTGCCGGAGCCGTTGGGCCCGGCAAGCCCGATACGGGCGCCGGCTTCGGCCTCGATCGAGACGTTGTCGACGGCGCGGATGATCCGCATCTCGCCCGGTTCGCGGATGAGGTGGCCGAGCAGTCGCCGCTTCAGCGAGAAGTCGTAGGCGCCGTAGAGTGGATAGTCGAGACAGACGTCGTGCAGGCTGATCGAGACCATGGGTCAAATCCAGAATGCGGCTTTGCGCAGGTGGACCAGCGTCAGCACGCTCGCAAAGATCAGCAGCGCCAGCGTGATGAGGACGTAGACGATGCTGGCGGGATCGATATGGCCGCCTGCAAGTGGCTCGCGCCACACCGCGAACAGATGCGTTAGCGGATTGAGCCGCATCACCGTCGAGCGGTGATTGATCATCTCGGCGGACCAGATCACGGGCGAGGCGAGGAAGGCGAGCATCAGCGTGGATTCGATGATCGGCTTGAGGTCGCGATAGCGCGTTGCCGTCGCGCCGAGGACGAGGCTCAAGGCGAAGGTACAGGCTATGAACAGCAGCAGGCCGGGCAGCGCCGCCAGCGCGTGAGAGAGGTCGTGGGGCGAGAGGATCAGCCACAGCACCAGCGGCACGCAGGCGTTATGCAGCGCGAACAGCGCCTGGCGGAAGGTGCATTGCAGCAGGAAGATCACCGGCGGCAGCGCTCGGTCGCGGATCAGGCTCGCGGAATGCTGAAGCGCCGTGGTCGCATCGAGCACGACGCTGTTGAGGAAGGTCCAGGCCGTCATCGACAGCGCCAGCATCGGCAGGCGCGCCAGCATGTCGGCGTTCGACATCTGGCCGATCACCGAGCCCAATACTGCGACCACGATCGCCATCTGAAGCGACATCCAGAACGGGCCGAGCAGCGAACGCACGTAGCGGTGGCGCATGTCCGACCAGGCCAGTGCGGCCGCGATCCGGACGGTGTCCAGCCAGCCGGTCGCCTGCGGCGGCTCGGCGGCGGTTGCGGGTTCCTTGCACGACGCGGTGACGGCGTCGCGGTAGACGGCCTGCATGCCTTCCCTGAAGGCTGGGGCGGAATAGCGGGTGAGGGCGCGCGTCCGGGCTGACAGTCCCATGCGGCGGCGGCGCTCGGGATCGCTGATCAGCGTGTCGATGGCATCGCCGAGCTTTTCGGCATCGCCCGGCGGCACCGTGATCGCCTCCATGCCATGGCGGGCGACGCGCGGCACCGCGGTGTCGAGCGCCGTGTTCACGACAGGGCGGCCGGCGGCCATGGCCTCGAGCTGGACCAGGCCAAAGGTCTCGGCATTGGTGACCGACGGCATGACGAAGACGTCGGACAGGCACATCAGCTTGATGCGCTCGCTGTCGTTCACCGAGCCGAGCAGGCGGACGTGGTCACCGAGGCCGAGCTCGCGGATCAGCTGCTCGAGCCGCGGACGCTCGGTGCCTTCGCCGATGATCCAGACCTCGAACTTGCGGTTGACCGCGGCGCGGATCAGGACGTCGAAGCCCTTGTAGGGCACGAGCCGGCCGCAGGCGAGCACGAGCCGGCCGCGATCGTTCACGTGGTGCGGCTCGATCTTCGGCCAGTCGTAACCCGCGGTGTCGATGCCGAACGGCACGACGTGGCATTTGTCGATGAATTCCCGCAGCAACGGCGTGTTCTCGATCAGCGCATGGTCCGAGACGATGATCGCTGTCGCCCGGCGCAGTGTCCGCCGCATCAACGGTTCGATGAACCAGCGCAGGCCGGCATGGGTGACGATGTCGGCATGCCAGTGCACCACCAGCGGCCGATTGGCGCCGAAGCCGAAGGCGAAAACGAGGTCGGCGAGCGGGAAGGGGGCATGGAGCGCCAGCAAATCGTGCTCGGCAATCTTGCGCCAGAGTCGCCAGGGATAAGTAGGAGCGGCGGGAAGCGACAGGACATTGCCGAAGGAGCGGACGCGCTCGACCGGCACGTCATTGACGACGATCTCGCGCCGCTCGGCCGATTGCGAGCAGACCAGCACGGCGGAGGCGAAGCTGTCCTTCAGGCTCGCGCAGATGTCGCGGATCACCGTCAGCGTGCCGCCGAACAGGTCGGGATAATAGATCTTGAAGATGTGCAGCACCGACGGGCGGCGCGGAGTTTCGCTGGTGTGATGCATGATGGTGTCAGCCTGCGAGAAGGGCTGCGACGAATGGTGCGGCCAGCACCGAGATGAAGATCACGCCGCGCAACAGCGCCGGCAGCATCGGCTCGATTGCGCCGTGCCCCCAGTCAGGAGCCGGCACAGCACGCAGTGAGTTGGAATTGCGGACCAAGCGGTCAGCCATGGGTGTGAGTCCCTTTACGTCGCGCCCTCAGTGGCGTCTCGTGTATGTGGGAAAATTTACCACGTCAATCAGAAAGTGAGAAAAAGTGGGATTGTGTCCCACGCGGGGCGCGGGTACAATTCAGACATGAATGCCAAGTCCGGGTCCAAAGCAGCGGCTCCGCAGCCGACCGCCGCGAAGCTGCACGCGCCGCTGGCGCGGCTGCTGCGCCCGCTCGTGCGGCTCTGCATTCGCAGCGGCATGACTTTTCCGGCATTGGCGCAATTGCTTCGCGAGCTGTTCGTCAACGTCGCCGAGCACGATTTTGCGCTGGAGGGGAAGGAGCAGACCGACAGCCGTGTCAGCCTGCTCACCGGGATCCATCGCAAGGAGGTGGCGCGGCTGCGCGGTGCCGGCGCGCCGGTGCACGAGGCGCCGGCCGCGGTGTCGCTGACGAGCGCCGTGATCGCGCGCTGGCTTGCCGCGCCCGAATTCACCGATGCGAAGGGCGAGCCGTTGGCGTTGCCGCGCACGGCCGAGGGCGATGCGCCGTCGTTCGAGCAGCTGGTCGCCTCCGTCACCAAGGACGTGCGGCCGCGCGCGGTGCTCGACGAATGGGTCGACCGCAAGCTCGTCACCATCAACGATTCCGACGAGATCGAGCTGGTCGAGGCGGCCTTCGTCCCGAGCGGCGAGGACGACAGCAAATGGCACTATCTCGGCCGCAATCTGCACGACCATATCGCGGCCGCCGCGCAGAACGTCTCAGGCGCGGCGCCGCGCTTCCTCGAGCGCGCGGTGCACTACAACAACATTTCGCCGAAGCTTGCCAAGCGCCTCGAGGCACGCTCGCGCGAGCTCGCGATGGACGCGCTGAAGACCGCCAACCGCGAGGCCAACCGCGCGCTCGGCAAGGACAAGGGCGGTGACGCTCGCTGGAATTTCGGCATCTACATCTACAGCGAAGATGCAGATGGCGAGGGAGAGGCCAAGGAAGGCGGCAAGGACAGCAGCAAGGAAAGCGGCAAGGAGGGTGGTTCTTCATGAGCCGGCCGCCGCTGATCTCACGCCGTCTGCTGCTGACAGGATTTTGGCTCGCCGGTACGGCGATGGCCCACGCACAGGTCAAGCGCGGCACCGATCAGGGCATCGGCGGCACCGGAATCAGGCGCGGTGACGACCACGGCATCGGCGGCACCGGCATCGTCGGCGTGATCCAGCGGTTTGGCAGCATCTACGTCAACGGCGAGCGCGTCACTTATGCGAGCGACGTGCCGGTCCGGATCGACGGCGAGGCCGCGAGCCCCAAGGCTCTGCGCATCGGCCAGCTTGCGCGCGTGGTCGCGACCCGTCAGGCCGACGGCACGCTCGTGACGCGCAACATCGCGATCGCGAGCGAGGTCGCAGGTCCGATCGAAGCCGTGAAGGGCAACGAGCTGACGGTGCTCGGCCAGAAGATCGTCACAAGCGACAAGGAGAGCAAGCTCCGTGCGGGCACGCAGGTGGCCGTCTATGGCCTGCGCCGGACCGACGGCGTGATCGTCGCAAGCCTGATCGAGCCGCGGCGCGAGGCGACCGAGCGTGTCACCGGTCTCGTCGAGCGCGGGCCTGACGGCTTGCATATTGGCGGGCTGAGGCTGACCGGGGTCGATCCACTGCTGGTTGGCCAGCGCGCCCAGATCGAGGGCCGTTCAAGCCAGGGCACGATGCAGGCCGCGCGCACGCGCATCGACGACTTCTCGGATCTCGTCGGCGCAAGCCGCCTCTCGATCGAGGCCTATGTGCAACGCGTGGGATCGAACCTCCAGCTCGGCTCCGGCTTCGTGGCTCGTGACGGTTCACGCTTCGGCCCGGCCGCCGGCGAGGCCCGCATGGTGGTCAACGGCGTGTTCGATCGCTCACGCGGCTTCCAGGTGGAGTCGGCTCAGGCCATCGGCCAGGGGCCGGGAGCACCTCCATCCGGTGGCGGCAATCCCAATCGGTCGCCCGGCGGCTCGATCCTGCATCCGAACCGCAGCGCCACTACTCCGAGCGGCGGCCAGCCCGGCGCGCCCGGTGGTGGACCTGCTCCGGGATCTGGCCCTGGACCTGGCCCAAGTGCGAATCCCGGCTCCGCGCCGACGGGCCCGAGCGGCCCGTCAGGCCCCGGCGGATTTGGTTCGCCCGGCGGCGGGCCCACGGGACCCGGCGGTGGAATGGGCGGTGGCGGCTTCGGAGGTCCAGGAGGCGGGATGGGCGGCGGCCGGCGGTAGGCGCGACCACGCTGAAAGCGCGTGGTGCGGGCTTAGCCCGCGCTGAGCCGCACGCCGGCGCGCAAGAACTTCTGCGGATCGACCGCTTCGCCGTCGATGCGGGTTTCGTAATGGAGGTGCGGGCCGGTGGAACGGCCGGTCGAGCCGACGAGGCCGATGACCTGGCCGAGCTTCACGATCTCGCCGACCTTGACGTTGATCTCGGAGAGATGGCCGTAGCGGGTCGACAGCCCGCTGCCGTGATCGACTTCGACCATGCGGCCGTAACCGCCGGACCAGCCGGCCGAGACCACCTTGCCGTTGGCGGTGACGCGGGCGGGATCGCCGGTCGCGGCGCGGAAGTCGAGACCGGTATGCATCGCAGGCCGGCCGAGGAACGGATCGCTGCGCACGCCGAAGCCGGAGGTGAATTCGACCTCGCCGATGACGGGCTTGCGGTAGGGCACCAGCGCCAGCGTGCGATTGAGCCGATCCATCTCGGCGCGGGTGACATTGATGCGGTTGAGCTGCTTCTCGAACGGCCCGGCATTGGCCGTCAGCTTGACGGGCACGAAAGGACCGCCCATCGCGGAGCGCGGCACGGCGGCTTCGAGGCTGGCGAGATTGAGGCCGAGGTCGCTGACGACGCCGCGCATCCGGCGCATGCGTGAATCCATGCCTTCCTCGACGGCGCTGAGCGTTGCCATCTGGCGACGCTCGACCTGGTCAAGCGAGGTCGTGAGCCGGACCAGGACGTTGTCGAAACCCTGGTTCTTGGCGAATTGGCTGGTCGGCGGTGCCGCGACGGTCGGCGCACGCGACTCAAGCCGCGCTTCGCGATCGGGCGGTGCCACGAAGATCACGGTGTCGCTGATCGGCGACGGCTTCGGCGTGCCCTGCGTCGCGCCCTGGCTCGAATCACCGCGCTGCGGGGCCGTGCGGGGGATTGATCCGGTCACGTCGGGCATGGCCCCGAGCGCCGTGGCGCGGGACTCCAGCGCCGTCTGGCGCTTCATGATCTGGTCGAGCTTCTGGTCGAACTGTTCCTGGTCGAGCAGCTGCCGGCTGGTGGTGCGGTCGACCTTGGCACGGAGCTCGGCGATGCGGTCCTCGTAGGCGTACTGCATCTCGGCTTGGCGCGCGATCAGCCGGGTCAGGACGTCGTCGCGGAAGGCGAAATAGGTCGCGGTCGCGGCCGACCAGAGTCCGAGCAGCACGACGGTGCCGACCACGATCCAGAACACCACAGGTCCGAGGCGGACCTGCTTGCCGTGGTGCACGATGGTGTAGGCGTCGTCGGTCGAAGGAGGGGGGATCGCGGCTGCAGCCACGGCGGCGGCAGGACGGCGATGGAGGGGCCGTCCGTGGTCGTGCGCGTGATGTTGGGGGTACTGCGAATATTGAGCAGAACTTTTCGACATCGGCACTCCCGCGCCGGTCGGATGAGTCCGTACGGCCTAATTGCCGCAGCAATCTGGGCCGGTCATGGTTAATTTTCCGGAAACGGAACCGCTCGAATTTAACGGATTGGTTAAAGGCCTCTTGCCGCTTCCAGCACCTCGTCGGCGTGGCCGTCGACGCGGACATTGCGCCAGACCCTGGCTACCTTGCCGTCGGCACCAAGCAGTATCGTGGTGCGAAGAACTCCGAGGAAGCTCTTGCCATACATGGATTTTTCGCCCCAGGCGCCGTACGCCTCCAGCATCTCGTGTTTCTCATCCGAGATGAGGGGCATGCCGAGGCTGTGCTTGTCGCGGAACTTCTCCTGGGCCCTTAACGGATCGGCGGAGATGCCGAGCAGGGCCGTGCCGGCAGCGCTGAAAGCGTCCGCCAGCCGCGTGAAATCGATCGCCTCCCGGGTGCAGCCGGGCGTGTCGGCGCGGGGGTAGAAGAACAGGACGAGCTTCCGACCGGCATAGTCGGCGAGCGAGACCACATCGCCGCCGTCGCGGGGCAGCCGGAAGGCGGGCGCCTTCTGGCCTTCGGTCAGGGCCGGCTTCGCCTTCGCGGGCGCGGAGGCCGATTTGGAGGAATTTAACTGTTTCGATGCGGCCTTATGTGATCCTGCTTTTGCTACGGTCCTGGTTGATTTGCTCGCCTGCGTCCGCTGTGTTTTCGCGGACTTTGTTTGAGTCGTTGCCCGCTTGGTCGGGGTCTTCTTTTTAGCCGTTGCGATGCCGGAGGGCGTTTTGGACGATTTCTTTCGGGATTTCTTGGACATACGCCTTCCTTTCGTCGCTTTCGGCGGGTCAACCAAAGCGGTATTGCAGCTCTCGTCCGGTGTGCCGGAATCGCCCTCGTCTGGGCAAGTCTGGCGACGCCGGGGTATGGTTACAAGGAATTCCACGCACCACCCCACTGCTCGTTGAACGCGCGCCCGGGGCGAAATGACGAACAGCAGGAACATTCGAGGTATGGCGGCAATGCCGGCGCGGGGAGCTTCGCTTCCCGCGGACGGCTGCGGTCCCGGCGGTGCTCAATCCTACGATGGGCGCCTGTATCGAGAGGCAATGGCAAGGAATACGTCGCCCCAGGATTACAATCGGGATTTCGATCGGCGCGGCGGTCAACAGCAGCCGCAGGAATGGGACGACGCCGACTGGGATCCGGATCAGGAAGCAGCGGCGGGCTATCGGGCGCGCCGGCTGTTGTCGCGTTCCAATTCAGGCTTCCATCGTTTCGGTGACGGGTTTGCGTCAATGCGCCGCTGGCTGGCGGCTGATCGCTGGCTGAAGCGGCTGGCCATCGTGGTCGGGGCCCTCGCCGTCATTTTCATCGGCTGCTTCGGCGCGCTGTGGTGGCGGCTTGGTGCAGGTCCCATCAATCTCGACATCGCGACGCCCTGGCTCGCTGCCGCCATCGAGGACAATATTGGCCACGGCAACACCGTGGAGGTCGGCGGCACCCAGATCGAGCGGGCCGGGCGGATCCGCATCGCCGTGCGCATCCGCGACATCGTCGTCCGCGACCATGATCACGCCATCGTCGCCACCGCGCCGAAGGCCGAAGTGAAGCTGTCGGGGGCGGGTCTCCTGATGGGGCACCTGCGCGCGGAAAGCCTCAACCTCGTCGATGCCGAGCTGGCGATCCGCATTGCGCCCGACGGCACCGTCACCGTGTCCGCCGGCGACACCGCCAAGCCGCTGGCAACCGGCGTCGCATCCAAGAAGGAAGCGGGCCTGCCGCCGACATTCCCGCGCAACGGTGTCCCGCCGCCGCCATTCGCCACCGGACCTGCAAGCCCGGACGCATCGCAGGCCGCTCCCCAGGCCGCTGCCCCGAGCGGCATTCTTCAGGGCCTCGACTGGCTCGACAGTCTGAGTATGACCGGCCTCGACGGCCAGAACCTCAACGAGATCGGTCTGAAGAACGGCAATCTGATCGTCGACGATCAGCAGCGCGGCAGCAAATGGAGCTTTGAGAACATCACGCTCAGCCTGCGCCGGCCGAGCCATGGCGGCGTCGCGCTCAGCCTCGGCGAGGAGGGCGCGCGCCCGTGGTCGCTGCGCGCCACGATCGGCCCTGCCGAGAATGGTGTGCGTTCGGTCGACATCCGCGCCGATAAGCTTTCCACCGCCAACATCCTGCTGGCACTCCGGGTGAAGGACTTCACCTACACCGCCGACCTGCCGCTGACCGGCGAGCTCAAGGGCGAGCTCGGCCGCGACGGCGTGCCGACCTTCTTCCGCGGCAAGATCGCGGTCGGTGCGGGCAATATCATCGACACCGACACGCCAGATTATCCGATGGCGATCGACTCGGCCGAGATCAACGTCGAGTGGGATTCGAACCGGCGGGTATTGGTCGCTCCGTTCAAGATTCTCTCGGGCGCGAACCGCCTGACGCTTCTGGCCCATCTCGAGCCGCCCAACGGCACCACCAACGACTGGCAGCTTGGCTTCAGCGGCGGCTCGATCCTGCTGGGCGGCATCGACAACGAGCCCCCGCTGGTCTTCAACCGTATTGCGATCGGCTTCCGCTTCGACACCGACCACAAGCGCATGCTGCTGACGCAAGCCGATATCAGCAATGGCGAGATCGGCGTCGCCGGCACCGGCGCCATCGACTATTCGGGCGAGCCGCGGCTGACGCTGGGCTTTGCGGGAACGCCGATGTCGGCCTCCGCGCTCAAGCGGATGTGGCCGACGCTTGTCGTTCCCGAGTTGCGCGAATGGGTGATCGAGCGGATCGAGCGCGGCACGCTCCAGCGCATCGAGATCGGCGTCAATTCGCCGACGAAGAACCTCCCGCGCAAGGGCCCGCCCATTCCCGACGACGGCCTGTCGGTCAACATCGTCGCGAGTGGCGTCGCGGTCCGCCCCGTGGATGGCATGCCGGTGGTGCACGATGCCGATTTGAAGGCGCGTGTGACCGGGCGCACCGCGACCGTGAATATCGGGCAGGGCATTGCCGATACGCCGGCGGGCCGCAAGGTCACGATCTCCGACTTCGTCTTCGAGGTGCCGGATATGGCGCCCAAGCCGTCGCCATCGCGGACCAGGTTCCGCGCCGACGGACCCGTGGCGGCCGCCGCCGAAATCCTTTCCAATGATCGGCTCAGCGATCTGTCGGCGACGTTCGTCGATCCCAACACCAGCAAGGGAACGTTCTCGGCGAACATCCAGCTCGGCTTGCCGGTCAAGGGCGCGCTGACCAAGGGCGACACCAGCTACGCCGTCAGCGCCGACCTCAACGGCTTTGCCGCCGACAAGCTGGTGATGAACCAGAAGCTGGAGGCCAACAACCTCAAGATATCAGCCAACAACCAGGGCTATCAGGTCAAGGGCGACGTCAAGATCAACGGGCAGGCGGCTTCGCTGGACTATCGCAAGCCGACCGAGGGCGACGCTGACGTCAAATTGCAGGCCACGCTCGACGATGCGAGCCGCGCGCGCCTCGGATTCGACCTCAGCCCTGCCGTGAGCGGATCGCTGCCGATCAAGCTGTCGGGCAAGATCGCCGGAGGTCCCGACCAGACGACGAAGCTCGGTGTCGAGGCGGACCTGACCTCGGTCAAGCTCGACAACATCCTGCCCGGCTGGGTCAAGCTGCCGGGCAAGTCGGCCAAGGCCAGCTTCAAGGTGGTGCCGACGGCGCAATCAACGCGCCTGGAGGACATCGTCGTCGAAGGCGGCGGCGCCTCGATCAAGGGCTCGCTTGAAGTCGATCCGAACGGCGACCTCATGAACGCGAACTTCCCGACCTACGCCCCGTCCGACGGCGACAAGGCCTCGTTGAAGGTGGAGCGTGGCCAGGACGGGGTGGTGCGGGGCACGATGCGCGGGGATGTGTTCGACGGCCGCGGTTTCCTGAAGTCGGCGATCTCGGGCAATTCCAAGGACGACGCCAAGAACAAGATGAAGAACGTCGATTTCGACATCGACGTGAAGCTCGGTGCCGTCGCGGGCTTCAACGGCGAGGCGATGCGCAGCGTCGACGGCAAGATGTCGCGGCGCAACGGCACCGTCAAAGCCTTCACGCTGAACGGCAAGATCGGCCGCGACACGCCGGTGGCAGCCGATTTGCGCGGCGGCCGCGCCCAGGGCAATCGCGAGGTGATCTACCTCCAGACCAACGATGCCGGCGCGTTGCTGCGCTTCACCGACACCTACACCAAGGCGAGCGGCGGCCAGATGGTGGTGGCGATGGAGCCGCCGACGTCGGAGCCGAACACCACGCGCGAGGGCCTCATCAACGTCCGCGACTTCACGGTGAAGGGCGAGGCGCAGCTCGAACGCGTTGCCGCCGGCGCGCCCAACGGCACCGGGAACGGCGTCTCCTTCAGCGCGCTGCGCGCCGAGTTCACGCGCCAGAACGGCGCGCTGACGATCCGCGATGGCGTCGTCAAGGGCCCGATGATCGGCGCCACCATCGAGGGCTCGATCGACTATCCCGGCAACCAGGTCTGCATGAGCGGCACCTTCGTGCCGATGTACGGCTTGAACAACATGTTCGGACAGATTCCGGTGCTCGGGTTGTTCCTGGGCGGTGGCGACAAGGAAGGCCTGATCGGCGTGACCTACGAGGTCGTCGGCACGCCGGCCGCGCCGGTGATGCGCGTCAATCCGGTTTCGGCCATGGTGCCGGGTGTGTTCCGCAAGATCTTCGAATTCAACACCGGCAAGCAGAACACGCCGTTCGAGGAATTCCCGTCGCAGTCGAACGACGGCTCGACCGGATCGACGCGCCAGCTGTCGAGCGGCTGCACCCTCGCGCGGCGATAACCCACTAGAATTCGCGGGTGCTCGTCCCGGCTGCGCGGCCGAAGCCGCTTCGGCGCGGCGAAGGCCTGGGTATCCACGTCCTTCGTGCCGCGCGGCAAAACGTGAATGGCCGGGACAAGCCCGGCCATGACGCATGTGGAGGGATTGGCGTCGGGAAGCTTACGCCGCGCGCACGCCCGCCAGGAAGGTGCCGACTTCGCCGGAGAGCTGCTCGGCCTGCTTGGAGAGGTTCGAGGCGGCCGCGAGCACCATGCCTGCGGCGTTGCCGGTTTCGTTCGCTGCGGTGCTGACGCCGCCGATATTGGTGGTGACTTCCTTGGTCGCTTCAGCGGTCTGCGAGACGCTGCGGGCGATCTCGGCGGTGGCGGCGCCTTGCTCCTCGATGGCCGCGCCGATCGAGGTGGCGATACGGCTGACTTCCTCGATGGTGGCGGTGATGCCGCCGATGGCGTCCACGGCCTCCTTGGTCGCGCCCTGGATCTGGGCGATCTTGTCGCCGATCTCGCGGGTGGCTTCCGCGGTCTGGCTGGCGAGCGACTTCACCTCGGAGGCGACGACGGCAAAGCCGCGGCCGGCTTCACCGGCGCGCGCGGCTTCGATGGTGGCGTTGAGCGCGAGCAAATTGGTCTGTGCCGCGATGCTGGAGATCAGCTCGGCCACATGCTCGATCTGCTGGGCGCCGTCTGAGAGCGCGCGGACGATGGTGTCGGTGCGGCGTGCGCTGTCGACGGCGCGCCCCGTCACCTCGGCAGACTGCGCGACCTGACGGCTGATCTCGGTGATGGAGGAGGAGAGCTCCTCGGCCGCGGCGGCAACGGTCTGAACGCGCTGGCTGGCTTCGGTGGCGGCCGAGCCGACCACGGCGGCGCGGCGGTTGGTGCCCTCGGCCGTGGACGACATCGACTTGGCGGTGGTCTCGAGCTCGCCGGAGCCGGAGGCCATCAGGCCGACGAGCTGGCCGACCGAGGCATCGAAGCGGTCGGCGAGCGAGATCAGGGCGTCGCGTTTCTCCTGCTCGCTGCGGCTCTTGGCGGCGACCTGCTCGGCCTCCAGCGTGCGCGCCGTCAAAGCGGTCTGCCTGAGCACTTCGAGCGTCTCGGCCATGCGGCCGATCTCGTCGCCGCGATCGGTCTCCTCGACCGGCCTGTCGATAGCGCCTTCGGAAATCTCCTGCATGCGGGTCTTCTGGCGGTTGAGCGCGCCGAGCACGTCGCGGGCGATCAACCAGGACAGCGTCGCCATCAGCAGCATCAGGCCAACGCCGATTGCGGCGAGCTCCAGCGTCAGCGCGCGCACGTCGGCGTCGATGTCGTCGACATAGAGACCGTAGGCAATTGCGACGTTCCAGGGGGCGAACTGGCGGGCGAACACCAGTTTGCGAACCGGAACCGTCTCGCCCGGACGCGGGAACAAATAGGACAGGATACTGCCTTCCGGTGTCTGCTTGCCTGCGGCCACCGTGGCATCGCCGATCACGATGCCATTGGCATCCTTGATGCCGTTGTTCTTGCCCTCGAGCTGAGGCGCGCCGCCATTCATCATCACTGTTGAATCGGCGGTATAGACGACGGGATAGCCTTGGCCGCCGTTGAACTTCATTCGCCGGCCGCGCAGTTTGAACTGGTCTTGCGCATCGGCGAGCGTCATCTTGCCGGCGGTGACGTCGTCCTGGAGCGATTGCGCGAAGCCGTGCAGCAGATCGACTGCCGTCTGCATCTGGCGCGCGCGATCTTCGAGCATACGGGTCTTGCTGAGATAGGCTGACGCGACGATGAGAGCGGTGACTGTAAGCGCCGCGAGACAGACCATGCTGGCGAGCTTGGTGCGGATTTTCAGGTGACTGAGCAGCGTCATGACGGCCTCGGGAACGGTTGTAAGATGCTTGTTCTCGCGCAGCCGTATCAGGAAGTTCTTATGATTCCTGAACGCACCGCATGGTGCATTCAGGCGTGGCGCAATTCGCGCAGCCGTGGACACGCATATGCAGACGAGACGCCGAGGTCTGCGGCGACGTGTCCAAAAAAAACGGATCGTGATCGTGTTCGCGCGATCGCGTGTCAGTTCGATCGATGCATCGATTCGCCGATGCTTCGTCGCGTTCAGAACCAGCGTAGCGTTGCGCGGCTTATGCCGCGCGCACGCCCGCCAGGAAGGTGCCGACCTCGCCGGAGAGCTGCTCGGCCTGCTTGGAGAGGTTCGAGGCGGCTGCGAGCACCATGCCGGCGGCGTTGCCGGTCTCGTTCGCTGCGGTGCTGACGCCGCCGATATTGGTGGTGACTTCCTTGGTCGCTTCAGCGGTCTGCGAGACGCTGCGGGCGATCTCGGCGGTGGCGGCACCTTGCTCCTCGATGGCCGCGCCGATCGAAGTGGCGATGCGGCTGACTTCCTCGATGGTGGCGGTGATGCCGCCGATGGCGTCCACCGCCTCCTTGGTCGCACCCTGGATCTGGGCGATCTTGTCGCCGATCTCGCGGGTGGCTTCCGCGGTCTGGCTGGCGAGCGACTTCACCTCGGAGGCGACGACGGCAAAGCCGCGGCCGGCTTCACCGGCGCGCGCGGCCTCGATGGTGGCGTTGAGCGCGAGCAGATTGGTCTGCGCTGCGATGCTGGAGATCAGCTCGGCGACGTGCTCGATCTGCTGGGCGCCGTCCGAGAGCGCGCGGACGATGGTGTCGGTGCGGCGTGCGCTGTCCACGGCGCGGCCAGTCACTTCGGCGGATTGCGCGACCTGGCGGCTGATCTCGGTGATGGAGGAGGAGAGCTCTTCGGCGGCAGCCGCGACCGTCTGGACGCGCTGGCTGGCTTCGGTGGCCGCCGAGCCGACCACGGCGGCGCGGCGGTTGGTGCCCTCGGCCGTGGACGACATCGACTTGGCGGTGGTCTCGAGCTCGCCGGAGCCCGAGGCCATCAGGCCGACGAGCTGGCCGACCGAGGCATCGAAGCGGTCGGCGAGCGAGATCAGCGCGTCACGCTTCTCCTGCTCGCTGCGGCTCTTGGCGGCGACCTGTTCGGACTCCAGCGTGCGCGCCGTCAAAGCGGTCTGCCTGAGCATTTCGAGGGTCTCGGCCATGCGGCCGATCTCGTCGCCGCGGCCGGTCTCCTCGACCGGCTTGTCGATGGCCCCGTCGGCAATCTCCTGCATGCGGGTCTTCTGGCGATCGAGCGCGCCGAGCACGTCGCGGGCGATCAGCCACGACAACGTCGCCATCAGCAGCATCAGGCCGAAGCCGACCGCGGCAAGCTCGAGCGTCAGCGCGCGCACATCGGCGTCGATGTCGTCGACATAGAGGCCATAGCTGATCGTCGCGTTCCAGGGGGCGAACTTGCGCGCGAACACGGTCTTGCGCACCGCTTCGGTCTGGCCGGGGCGCGGATAGAGATAGGAGGCTACGCCGCCGCCATTCTGTTCGCCGGCCTTGAGGATCGCGTCGGCAATGAGGACGCCGTTGGCGTCGATCGCGCCGGTGATCTTGCCTTCGAGCTGCTGGTTGGCGCCGTTGACGAGGAGCGACGTGTCGGCGTTGTAGACGACCGGATAGCCCTGGTTGCCGTTGAAGGTCATGCGCCGTCCGCGCATGTGGAACTGGGCCTTGGCTTCGGCCTGCGTCAGCTTGCCGGCGGTGACGTCGTCCTGGACCGACTGGGCGAGATTGTAGAGCATGTCGACCGCGGTCTTCATCTGCTGGACCCGGTCCTCCATCATGCGGCTCTTGCTGAGGAAGGCCGATACCGCGATGATGGCTGTGACTGTGAGAGCCGCAAGACAGACCATGCTGGTAAGCTTGGTGCGGATCTTCAGATGGCTCAGCAGCTTCATCGCAGCCTCTACGAAATGGTTGTTATTGCTCGCATCGGTAGCATGAAGTTCTTACCAATCATGAACATAGGCATGCGGCCGCGGGCCGCGCGCGCGACTGTTCGCAGCCTGATGCGTAACGGTGCAGGCAAAGCGACATGCTTCGGCGCACGTCAGCGCGTATGCTGGAGAAGATCGATCCGGGACTTTGGTGGTGGTCGAGCCTGGCGGGAGCGGCAATGAACCGATTCGTTCACCGCCTCATCATGTCCGCGCTGCTCGTCGCGGCCCTCGTCCTGATCTGGAACGTGCTGGGCTCGCGGTAGATGACACCGGCAGAGCTGCCGGTGCCATCCGTGACTTGAGCGCTAGTTGCGCGCGTCAGCGTCGCGCAAATGCGCCGCCGGTCGAGGCGCGTTCGTTGCCCAGCGCCGCATCGACGCTGATCGGGCCACCGCCGGCCGCCGAGAGATAGAGGCAGGCGAAGCAGAACAGGATGGCAAGCGTGCCGTTGTTGAGCAGCGGCAGGAGCACCGGCGTCTCGCCCTTGAGCATATGTCCCATGAAGTAGGCGAAGGCCATTTCACCGGAGAGGATGAAAGCGGCGAGGCGGGTGAACAGGCCGAGGATCAACAGCGCGCCAAGCACCAGTTCGAGCGTGCCGGCCGCGCCGTAAAGCGACATCAGTTCGACTTTCGCGAACATCGGCAAAGGCGGAAACTTGAAAAGCTTGGCCACGCCGAATTGAAACAGCAGCAGGCCGGTGATGAAGCGGAACAGGCTCAGGAGAACCGGTTCAAAGCGAGTGAGATAGGAAAAGTTCATTGGTTTGTGCCCTCCATCCAATGGGCGACTTGGACCGTATTCAGTTCGGCCTCGCAAGCCACCCGAGGTCAATTCGGCGCTGACATTTTTGTCATGTGGACAAAATATCGCAGTTCGTCCCTTAACTCCGGTTGCGCCCGACGGTTTCGCACGCGGTGCAGCGTGTGTCGCCCGTAATTTCCCGGTGACGCGGAGGGGTGCAGGTTACGTCGGGGAGACCTACTCCCGCAAGGCGGGGACAATCAGGAATGGAATCATTCCGAGGATCACGCTCGCAAGTGCGAAGACGAGCAGGAGATTGTAGCCGTGCGTGAAGTCGTGGATGAGGCCGCCGCTCCATGAGCCGAACGCCGAGCCCAATCCGCTGCCGATCGAGATGGTGCCGAAGATCGTGCCGACGCGCTTGCCGCGAAAAATCTTCATGGCGGTCGCTGTGATCAGCGGGCCGCGCGAGCCCATCATGCTGCCGAAACAGACGACGAAGCCGGTGAGCAGGATGATGTTCGGATAATACTGCAAGAGCCAGAGCAGGACGATGCCGATGATCGAGATCGCGTAGCTGAGCAGTACCGAGGGCCGGCGCCCGATCAGCCCGTCGAGCGCGGATACGCCGAGCATGCCGAACACCAGCACCACGCCCGAAAAACCCCAGGCGGTCGCGGCCTGGAGCGGCGGAAAGCCGGCATCGATGAGGTAGGCCACGATCTGTGCCGCGATCGAATACATGCCGACCGCGGTGAAGAAGAAGGTCGAGAACAGCGCCCAGAAAGCGTGGTGGCGCATCGCGCTCGCAAGCGTCCAGCCGTTGTCGATGAAATCAGGATCGGTCTTCTTGCTGACATTCGGCGAGCCGACCGCGAACATGCGCCAGGGCAGAAGCAGCAGCGGCACGAGCAAACCGAGCGCGGCGAAGCCGTAGACCTGATAGGCTTCACGCCAGCCGAGATGATCGATCAGAAGCTGCGAGGTCGGGAGCAGCGCCAGCACGCCGCCACCCATCGCCGAATAGACCACCGCCATCGCGGTCGGCAGCCGTGGTCCGAACCAGCGGCCGAGCAGGATCGAGTTCGGCACAATGCCGATGAAGGCCACGCCAATGCCGACGCAGAGGCCGATCGAGAGCTGAAATTGCCAGAGCGCCTGCGCGCGCGCCGCGATCAGGAAGGCTGAGCCGAGCAGAAAAAGCCCGAGTGCGTAGACGATGCGCGGTCCGGAATGGTCGAACAGGCGCCCGACCAGTGGCGCGGTCAGCCCGCTGATCAGCCAGGTCAGTGAGTAGATCGAGACGACCTGCGCACGGTCCCAGCCAAAGTTTTCGGAGATCGGCTTGAGGAAGACAGTGAAGCTCTCGCTGAGGCCGCGGCCGAGGACAGCGAGCGTGAAGCACAGTCCGAGCACGATGAGTGCGGTGCGCACCGCATCTCGCTGCGTGCGTCCGGCGTGTTCCCGCGAAGCTTCCCTGGGCGTGTTCTGATCCATTGCCGGTCAGGGAGCGCGCTTCGGCGCGCCCTGACAAGCATCAAAAGCTCATAAGCCTATGCAGGCCGGATCAGGACGTGCTTCTTCTTGCCGAAGGACAGCTTGATCACGCCCTCGGGCGTCAGATTGGCCGCCGACAGCGCCATCTTCTCGTCGCTGACGGACTCGTCGTTGACGCGCAGACCGCCGCCCTTGATCTGGCGCCGTGCCTCGCCATTGGAGGCAACCAGGCCTGCCTTGACGAAGGCGTTGAGCACGCCGAGGCCGGCGTCCAGCTCGCCGCGCGGAATTTCCACTGTCGGCAGGCTTTCGGCCAGCGCGCCTTCCTCGAAGGTGCGGCGCGCGGTTTCAGCCGCCTGGTTTGCGGCGTCGCGTCCGTGCAAGAGCGCGGTCGCCTCGGTCGCAAGCACCTTCTTGGCCTCGTTGATCTCCGAGCCGCCGAGCGCCTCGAGCTTCCTGATCTCGCTCATCGGCAGCGTCGTGAACAGCTTCAGGAATTTGCCGACGTCGGCGTCCTCGGTGTTGCGCCAGTATTGCCAGAAATCATACGGCGAGAACTGGTCGGCGTTCAGCCAGACCGCGCCCTGCGCGGTCTTGCCCATCTTGGCGCCGGATGCGGTCGTCAGCAGCGGCGTCGTCAGCGCGAACAGCTGGTGGGTGCCCATGCGGCGGCCGAGATCGACGCCCATGATGATGTTGCCCCACTGGTCCGAGCCGCCCATCTGCAATTTGCAACCGGTGCGCTTGGCGAGCTCGACGAAGTCGTAGGCCTGGCAGACCATGTAGTTGAACTCGATGAAGCTCATCTCCTGCTCGCGCTCGAGGCGCAGCCGCACGGAGTCCATGGTCAGCATGCGGTTGACCGAGAAATGCCGGCCGACGTCACGCAGCATCTCGATCCAGTTGAGTTTTGTCAGCCACTCCGCATTGTCGAGCATGACGGCGTCGCTCTTGCCGTCGCCGTAGCGCAGCACCTTTGCGAACACGCCGCGGATCGATTCCTTGTTCGCTTCGATCTCGGCGACGGTGCGCATCGCGCGGGTCTCGTCCTTGCCGGAGGGATCGCCGACCATGGTGGTGCCGCCGCCCATCAGCGTGATCGGCTTGTTGCCGGACTGCTGGAGCCAGTGCAGCATCATCATGGTCAGGTAGTTGCCGATGTGCAGCGAGCGGGCGGTGCAATCGTAGCCGACATAGGTGGTCGCTTCGCCCTTGGCGGCGAGCGCGTCCAGCCCCTCAAAATCGGAGCACTGGTGGATGAAACCACGTTCCTGCAGGGTATTGAGGAAATCCGATTTAAATGCAGTCATCTGTCGGCGAGCCTGACAATTCTTGGTTTACTGTTTCGGGTGCAATTTAAGGGTCTCCCGTGGGAACTCGATTGCCACCCGCCACTTTGCCTGTGGCATTATAAGATGTGTCCCTCTGGCACAAGATCGGCATGCCGGAGGGGGTCTCTTGAGGACGCTGATCCATGATGTTGACGGCACTCGGTTTGATGAGCGGCACCTCGCTGGACGGGGTGGATGTCGCGCTGATCGAAACCGACGGAAAGCAAGTGAAGGCGTTCGGGCCGTCCGGTTACCGGGCCTACAGCCCGGCGGAGCGCAATCTGCTGCGCCAGGCGCTGAGCGAGGCCGTGCACCTGCCGCGACGCGACGCCCGCCCGGGCGTTCTGGCCGAGGCCGAGCGCGCGGTGACGCTGGCCCACGCCGAGGCCGTGGCAGCCTTCATCGCCCAGAACCGGATGAAGCCGGAGGACGTCGACATCGTCGGCTTCCACGGCCAGACGGTGCTGCATCGCCCCGAGAAGCGGCTGACGGTCCAGATCGGCGATGCGCCGGCGCTGGCCAGGGCGATCCATATCCCTGTGATGCACGACTTCCGCGCCGCCGACGTCGAGGCCGGCGGGCAGGGCGCGCCGTTCGTGCCGGTCTACCACCGGGCGCTCGTCCATTCGTTGGAGCGCGAAGGGCCGATCGTCGTCGTCAATATCGGCGGCGTCTCCAACATCACTTATATCGATGGCAACGACACGCTGATCGCCTGCGACACCGGACCGGGCAACGCGCTGCTCGACGATTTCATGTACCGCACCATGAACCAGGCCTTCGATGCGGAAGGAAAGTTCGCAGCGCTCGGCAAGGCGGACGAAGCCTGGATCGCGCGGGCACTGGAACTGCCGTTCTTCGCAGCTCCGCCGCCGAAATCGCTCGACCGCAACGACTTTGTCGCGCTGAAGCTCGGCGACGTCCCGCCGGCCGACGGCGCCGCGACCCTGACCGCCTTCACAGCGGCCGCGATCGCCCGGATCATCTCGCTCCTGCCGCGCCGGCCGCGGAGCTGGATCGTCTGCGGCGGCGGCGCCCGCAACCTCACCATGCTGCGGATGCTGCGGGAGCGGGTAGGGTCGGCCACGGTCGAGGCCGCCGAGACGCTCGGCTGGGCCTCTGACGCCATCGAGGCGCAGGCCTTCGGCTTCCTGGCCGCCCGCGGCCTCAAGGGGCTGCCGCTGTCCTACCCGGCCACGACGGGGGTGCCGATGCCGATGACGGGCGGCGTGATGGCGCGGCCCTGAGGTCCGGGCCTTAAGATCCAAGGACGGTTGATGCAAATGCATCGATCTTGACGAGTGAATGCAATTGCATCTATATTGGATGCAGTTGCATCAAACCGCCGGGATCATTGCCATGACCGCTTCACTGAAACTCATCAGCCACAAGCTTTGCCCGTATGTGCAGCGCGCCGTGATCGCGCTCAACGAGAAGGGGGTGCCGTTCGAACGGATCGACATCGATCTCGCCAACAAGCCCGACTGGTTTCTGAAACGCTCGCCGCTCGGCAAGGTGCCGGTCCTGGTGGTGACGACGGAGAAGGGCGAGGTCGCGCTGTTCGAGAGCAACGTGATCTGCGAATACATCGAGGAGACGCAGGCGGGCCTCAAGCTGCATCCGGCGGATGCGTTGAAGCGCGCCGAGCATCGCGCCTGGATGGAGTTCGGCTCGGCGATCCTCGGTGACCTCTGGGGTCTGGAGACCACGACCGATCCGGCGACGTTCGAAAGCAAGCGCCAGGCGGTTGCGGCGAAATTCGCGCGCGTGGAGGCAGCGCTCGGTGCAGGGCCTTACTTCGCAGGCGATGCGTTCAGCCTCGTGGATGCGGTTTTCGCCCCGATCTTCCGCTATTTCGACCTGTTCGACGAATTGACCGAGCACGGCATCTTCAGCGATCTGCCGCAGGTCCGCACATGGCGCGCGGAGCTTGCGAAACGTCCGAGCGTGCGCACTGCAGTCGGCGCCGACTATCCGCAATTGCTGCGTGCCTTCCTGGTGCGCCACGACGCGCATCTGCTGAAGCTTGCGGCCTGAGCGCGCGCCAATGTCGCAATCCATGGCCTGGCTGATGCTGGTGATCGCCGGTGCGCTCGATGTCGGCTGGGCGATCTCGACGAAATATGCGGAGGGCTACACGCGGGCGGGCTGGAGCATCACCTCACTGGTGCTGCTCGCCGCCTTCGTCTTCCTGCTCGGACGCGCTTTGCAGGTGCTGGAGGTCGGCGTCGCCTATTCGGTGTGGACCGGCATCGGCGCGGCCGGCACCTTCCTGCTGGGCGTCGTGCTGTTCGGCGAGACCTTGAGCGCGATGAAGCTTGCCGGCATCGCGCTCGTGCTGATGGGGATCGCCGCGCTCAAGCTGGCCTAGATCTCCGCGGCCATCTTCGCGAGCGTTGCGACGGTATTCATGTTGCGCGCGGTGCCGGTCTTGGCGGCGGGGATGACGAGCTTCGACGTCCCCATGCCGTCGCCATAGTGCACGTAAATCTCGCGGCGGCCGAGACGGAGCTCTTCGTTGTTCTGGCCGCGGATGCTGGTAAGGGCGTCTTCAGGTGGCGCCCTGTCGAGGAAGATCGCGACGGTGCGATTGGGCGCTGCCTTTGGAAAAGGATTGTTGGCCGAGACTTGCGCCATCTCGGCGGCGCTACGCACGAGCACCCCGACCGGCGCGCCGGCGTAGGCGTGCAGGCGCTTTTCGAGGGCGGTCTTGATTGCAGCTTCCGACTTGCGGCTCGTGAAGACGACGTTGCCGCTCGCAATATAGGTGCGCACGGCGGCGAAGCCGAACTCCTCGCACATGGCCTTGAGCTCGCTCATCGGCAGCTTGCCGGTGCCGCCGACATTGACGGCACGCAGCAAGGCGACGAAGGAGCCCATTTGAGGCCTTAGCGCACGTTGGCGAGGCGCATGTCGAGATAGGCCGTGATGGTTTCCATCAGCGGCTCGAGCTTGGCGTCGAAGAAGTGGTTGGCGCCGGGGATGACCTGCTGGTCGATCACGATGCCCTTCTGCGTCTTCAGCTTCTCGACCAGCGTGTTGACGTCCTTGGGCGGCACCACCGCATCCTTCTCGCCGTGCACGATCAGCCCCGACGACGGGCAGGGCGCGAGGAACGAGAAGTCGTAGAGGTTGGCCGGCGGCGCGATCGAGATGAAGCCCTCGACCTCGGGACGGCGCATCAAAAGCTGCATGCCGATCCAGGCGCCGAAGGAGAAGCCGGCGACCCAGCAGGCGCGTGCTTCGGGATTGATGGTCTGCGCCCAGTCGAGCGCTGCGGCCGCATCCGACAATTCACCGGTGCCGTGGTCGAACGAGCCCTGGCTGCGGCCGACGCCGCGGAAGTTGAAGCGCAGCACCGAGAAGCCGCGATGCGCGAAGGCGTAGTAGCACTGGTACACGATCTGGTGGTTCATCGTGCCGTGAAACTGCGGATGCGGATGCAGGATCATCGCGATCGGCGCGTTCTTCTGCTTGGCCGGGTGATAGCGGCCTTCGAGACGGCCAGCAGGGCCGGTGAAAATGACTTCAGGCATGATGATCTCTTGATTGATCCCTTGAAGACGCTCTTCAGCAATCAACCGATTGTGCGGACTTCATCGACTGCTGTGCCGATCAAACCGCGAATGGAAGAGTGGAGCGGCGCCCTCGGATGGTGCGCGAGCGGCGCGCGGTGAACTGACGCGGGCGTTCTAACATGAGGCGAGGGTCAAAAAGCAAGCATCTTGAACATCCGGCAATGGGCTCAAGATGTTAGCGTGTCATGGCGGCGTCATTGCGCGACGGGGATTCGGAATCGAGTTGCCAACCGCTCCACGGGGGCCCATGTCGGGCTCTAGGACGGGCACACCAACCCGATCCGTGGAGTAATATATTACCTTATGCCGAGCCGCGTCTATCTCGACTGGAATGCGACCACGCCGCTGCGTGCTGAAGCGCGGACCGCGATGCTCGCCGCCTGGGAGCTGATCGGCAATCCGTCCTCGGTTCATGCCGAGGGGCGCGAGGCGCGCCGGCTGGTTGAGGAAGCCCGTGCCACGCTCGCGGCGGCCGTCGGTGCATTGCCGAGGAACGTCGTCTTCACCTCAGCCGGAACCGAGGCGAATGCGTTGGCGCTGTCGCCCGGTCTGCGGGGGTCGTCCGGCGGTCCTGTCGAACGCCTGTTGGTCTCGGCTGTCGAGCATGCCTCGGTGCTGTCAGGCGGCCGGTTCCCAGCGGACAAGGTCAGCCAGATCCCGGTCACACGCTCCGGTGTCATCGACCTCGACCGCCTGAAGGCGTTGCTCGGCGACGGCCCGCCAGCTCTGGTCTCCATCATGGCTGCGAACAACGAGACAGGCGCAATTCAGCCGATCGCAGAGGCTGCTGGGATCGTCCACGCGGCCGGGGGGCTCCTGCACGTCGATGCAATCCAGGCATTGGGGAAAATCCCGTTCGATATCAAGGCTATGGACGTAGACCTTGCAACCTTTTCGGCGCACAAGATCGGCGGCCCCAAGGGCGTCGGCGCGCTGGTCATGGCGGAGGGGATCGCTGGACTGGAACCCGTGCTGCGGGGCGGGGGACAGGAGCTGAGCCGGCGCGCGGGAACCGAGAATGTCGCCGGCATCGCCGGATTCGGGGCAGCGGTGAGAGCCGCCCTTCAGGCTCTGCCGGAGGATGTGGAGCGGATGGCAACCCTCAGAGATTCCTTGGAAAACGGTATTCGCGGGATTGCCGGTGCGATGATCTTCGCGGATGACATCAAGCGGTTGTCAAATACCATCCTTTTCACTGCCCCCGGCCTGAAGGCCGAAACCGCCGTGATTGGCTTCGATCTCGAAGGCGTGGCTGTGTCCTCGGGCTCGGCCTGTTCATCAGGCAAGGTGCAGCCGTCTCATGTGCTGTCGGCGATGGGGTATGATGCCACCGTTGCTCAGGGAGCGGTGCGTCTCAGTCTGGGCTGGTCCACGGAACCAGATGACATCAACAGGGCGTTAGAGGCTTGGCGAAAGCTTGGTAATACCCTACTTAGAGCCTAAGCGACGAAACACGGCTTGAACGGTTCTAAGCGCGTGCTTTCTGCCGAAAAACATCGTAATACTCGTCCAAGTTTGTGATCCACCGCGGTCCTTGAAACCGCGAGCGGAGGATAGAATGCCAGCCGTGCAAGAGACGGTCGAGCGCGTGAAGCGCATCGACGTCGATCAGTATCGTTATGGGTTTGAGACCCTGATCGAGTCCGACAAGGCCCCCAAGGGACTGTCGGAAGAGACCGTCAAGTTCATCTCCGAGAAGAAGAACGAACCCGCCTGGATGCTCCAGTGGCGGCTCGAGGCCTATCGGCGCTGGCTGACCATGACCGAGCCGACCTGGGCGCGCGTCGACTATCCCAAGATCGACTTCCAGGACCTCTATTATTACGCGGCGCCGAAGCCGAAGAAGACGGTCACCTCGCTCGACGAGATCGACCCCGAAATTCTGAAGACCTACGAGAAGCTCGGCATTCCCCTGCGGGAAGTCGCGATGCTCGAGGGCGTCGAGCCGAAGCCCGGCGATCAGGATCCGGCCCGGCGCAAGATCGCGGTCGACGCGGTCTTCGATTCGGTCTCGGTTGCGACGACCTTCAAGGCGGAGCTGAAGAAGGCCGGCGTGATCTTCATGCCGATCTCGGAGGCGATCCGCGAGCATCCCGAGCTGGTGCAGAAATATCTGGGATCGGTGGTTCCGACGTCGGACAATTTCTACGCGACGCTGAACTCGGCGGTATTCTCCGACGGATCGTTCGTCTACGTGCCGCCGGGCGTGCGCTGCCCGATGGAGCTGTCGACCTATTTCCGCATCAACGAGCGCAACACCGGCCAGTTCGAGCGCACGCTGATCATCGCCGACAAGGGCTCCTACGTCTCCTATCTCGAAGGCTGCACCGCGCCGCAGCGCGACGAGAACCAACTGCACGCCGCCGTGGTCGAGCTCGTTGCGCACGATGATGCCGAGATCAAATACTCGACGGTGCAGAACTGGTATCCCGGCAATTCGGAAGGCAAGGGCGGCATCTACAATTTCGTCACCAAGCGTGGCGACTGCCGTGGCGACCGGTCCAAGATTTCCTGGACCCAGGTCGAGACCGGCTCCGCAATCACCTGGAAGTACCCGAGCTGCATCCTGCGTGGCGACAATTCCAGCGGTGAGTTCTACTCGATCGCGATCTCGAACGGTTTCCAGCAGGTCGATTCGGGCACCAAGATGATCCACCTCGGCAAGAACACGTCGAGCCGGATCATCTCGAAGGGCATCGCCGCCGGCAAGTCGCAGAACACCTATCGCGGGCTCGTCACCGCGCACCGGAAAGCGACCGGCGCGCGCAACTTCACCGCCTGCGATTCCCTGCTGATCGGCGACAAATGCGGCGCGCACACCGTGCCGTACATCGAGGCCAAGAACTCCTCGGCGACGTTCGAGCACGAGGCGACGACCTCGAAGATCTCCGAGGACGTGCTGTTCTATTGCATCCAGCGCGGCCTCACCCAGGAAGAAGCCGTCGGCCTCGTCGTCAACGGTTTCGTCAAGGACGTGCTTCAGCAGCTGCCGATGGAATTCGCGGTGGAAGCGCAGAAGCTGATCTCGATCTCGCTTGAAGGGTCGGTCGGCTAATCGCCGACCCTCGCGGTGCGCTACGGCGCTCCATGCATCATTTGAATAGACTGGACACCAAGATGGCTTTGCTTGAAGTGAAGGATTTGAAGGTTCGTGTCGAGGAGCGTGAGATCCTCCACGGGCTGACGCTGACCGTGAACGAGGGCGAGGTTCACGCGATCATGGGGCCGAACGGCTCCGGCAAATCGACGCTCTCCCACGTCATCGCCGGCAAGCCCGGCTACGAGGTTACCGACGGCCAGATCCTGTTCAAGGGCGAGGACCTGCTGGAGATGGATCCCAACGAGCGCGCCGCGAAGGGCGTGTTCCTGGCGTTCCAGTATCCGGTCGAGATTCCCGGCGTCGCCACCATGACCTTCCTGCGCACCGCACTGAACGCGCAGCGCAAGGCGCGCGGCGAAAGCGAATATTCGACCCCGGACTTCCTGAGGAAGGTCCGCGAGGTCTCGAAGTCGCTGAACATCCCGCAGGACATGCTCAAGCGCGGCGTCAATGTCGGCTTCTCCGGCGGTGAGAAGAAGCGCAACGAGGTGCTGCAGATGGCGCTGTTCGAGCCGAGCCTGTGCATCCTCGACGAGATGGATTCCGGCCTCGACATCGACGCGCTGCGCATTGCGGCCGACGGCGTCAACGCGCTGCGCTCGCCCAAACGCGCGATGGTCGTCATCACCCATTATCAGCGGCTGCTGAACTACATCGTGCCCGACGTCGTGCACGTGATGTCGAAGGGCCGTGTCGTGAAGAGCGGCGGCAAGGACTTGGCGCTGGAGCTGGAAGCGTCCGGCTACGCCCAGTTCGAGGATGCCGCGTAAGGAATTTTAGGATGAACGTTGCTGTGGCAAAGACCGGAAACGGCCGTGCGGTGAGCGATCTCTTCGCCAGCGCCGAAGGCCGCCTGCCGGGTTCGCCTTCTGTGATCGCGGTACGCCGCGAGGCGTTCGAGACCTATGAACGTCTCGGCCTGCCGCATCGCCGGATCGAGGAATGGAAATACACCGACCTGCGTGCACTGGTCGGCGAGGTGCTGCCGCTTGCAGCCAGCCCCGATGCGGCCGCGCTGAAGCGTGCCGCGGATGCCGTCAAGGCGCATGCGATCGAAGGCGCCCGCAAGCTGGTGCTGGTCGACGGCGTGTTCGCGGCCGATCTCTCCGACGTCAAGGCGCTTGCCTCTGAGGCGGGCCTCAAGATGCTGCGGGAAGCGCTGGAGAAGGACGCAGGTCTCCTGAAGACCGCGGCCACCGATGCCGTGATCGCGCTGAATGCGGCGCTGGCAACCGACGGCGTCGTGTTGTCGATCGCCGACGGTGCGCAGCTGTCCGCGCCGATCCAGATCATCCACATCGCGACCGCTTCGTCCGCGTCGGCTTTCAGCCGTTCGCGGATCGCGGTCGGGAACGGCGCTCGCGCCACCATCATCGAGAGCTTTGTTGCGGCCGGTGCCAAGGCCTACCAGGTCAACGACGCCGTCATCCTCTCGGTCGGCGACAATGCCGACGTCGCGCATATCCGCCTGTTGGACGATGCACCCGACGCAGTGAATGTGACTTCGCAGTTCGTCACGGTCGGCGCGAACACGAAGCTCAATTTCTTCAACATGACGACTGGCGCTGCCGTCAGCCGCCTCCAGGGCTTCATCACGATGGCGGGCGAGGGCAGCGACCTCTCCGTCAACGGCGTGAACCTGCTCCAGAAGACCGAGCACGGCGACACCACGCTGGTGGTCGATCATGCCGTGCCGAACTGCGTCAGCCGCGAGGTCTTCCGCGCGGTGATCGACGATCGCGCCCATTCGGTGTTCCAGGGCCGCATCATCGTCCGTCCCGACGCGCAGAAGACCGACGGCAAGATGATGACCCGCGCGCTGCTGCTTTCGGACGAAGCCGAGGCCGACAACAAGCCGGAGCTCGAGATCTTCGCCGATGACGTCTCCTGCGGCCACGGCGCCACTGCCGGCGCGCTCGACGACAGCCTGCTGTTCTACCTGAAGGCGCGCGGTCTGCCGGAGAAGCAGGCCCAGGCGCTACTGATCCAGGCTTTCGTGGGCGAAGCGATCGAGCAGATCGCCGATGACGGTTTGCGCGAGCACGTGATTGGTATCGCCGAGCGCTGGCTGGAGCGGCGCCAATGAGCACGCATCCCGCAGTCAAGAACGGTGCCTACGACGTCGCACGCGTGCGCCAGGATTTTCCGGCGCTCGCCATGCAGGTCTACGGCAAGCCGCTGGTCTATCTCGACAACGCCGCCTCGGCGCAGAAGCCGAGCGCCGTGCTCGACCGCATGACGCAGGCCTATACGTACGAATACGCCAACGTGCATCGCGGCCTGCATTACCTCGCAAATGCCGCCACCGAGGCCTATGAGGGCGGTCGCAGCAAGGTTGCGCAGTTCATCAACGCGCCGCGGACCGAAGAGGTCATCTTTACCCGCAACGCGACGGAGGCGATCAACCTCGTCGCGTCGTCCTGGGGCGAACCGAACATCAAAGAGGGCGACGAGATCGTCATCTCGATCATGGAGCACCACTCCAACATCGTGCCGTGGCATTTCCTCAGGGAACGCCATGGCGCCGTGATCAAGTGGGCGCCGGTCGACGACGAGGGTAACTTCCTCATCGACGAGTTCGAGAAGCTGCTGACGTCGAAGACCAAGCTGGTCGCGATCACGCAGATGTCGAACGCGCTCGGCACCATTGTGCCGATCAAGGACGTCGTGAAAATCGCCCACGCCCGCGGCATTCCCGTGCTCGTCGACGGCAGCCAGGGCGCAGTGCATCTGCCTGTCGACGTCCAGGATCTCGGCTGCGATTTCTATGTCTTTACCGGCCACAAGGTCTACGGGCCGACCGGCATCGGCATCCTCTGGGCCAAGTACGACCACCTCGTCGCGATGCGTCCCTATAACGGCGGCGGCGAGATGATCCGCGAGGTCTCGCGCGACATCGTCACCTATGGCGATCCCCCGCACAAGTTCGAGGCCGGCACGCCCGCGATCGTCGAGGCCGTGGGCCTCGGCGCGGCCATCGACTACGTCAATTCGATCGGCAAGGAGCGCATCGCCGCCCACGAGCACGATCTCACCACCTATGCCCAGGACCGGCTGCGCGAGATCAACTCGCTGCGGCTGATCGGCACCGCCCGGGGCAAGGGCCCGGTGATCTCCTTTGAGCTCAAGGGCGCCCACGCCCACGACGTCGCCACCGTGATCGACCGCCAGGGCATCGCCGTGCGCGCCGGCACCCATTGCGTGATGCCGCTTTTAGAGCGGTTCAATGTAACCGCCACCTGCCGGGCGTCGTTCGGCATGTATAATACGCGGGAAGAAGTCGATCATCTGGCACAGGCGCTGTTGAAGGCGCGGGATTTGTTCGCATGAGTGACACGGCCGAAGTCAAAGCCAATCCGATGGAGACCCAGTCGGCGCTGCCGCCTGAGGAGACCGAGCGTCTCACCACCGAGATCATCGCGGGCCTCAAGACCGTGTTCGATCCGGAGATCCCGGCCGACATCTACGAGCTCGGCCTGATCTACAAGGTCGAGATCAAGGACGACCGCTCGGTTGACGTCCAGATGACGCTGACGACGCCGAACTGCCCGGCTGCCGGCGAGCTCCCGACCATGGTCGAGAACGCGGTCGCCAGCGTCCCCGGCGTCGGCGTGGTCGACGTCAAGGTTGTCTGGGAGCCGCCGTGGTCGCCGGAACGCATGAGCGACGAGGCCCGCCTCGTGCTCAACATGTGGTGACGGTCTCAGCTCGCATTGAATTCGCTCCGCAACGGACCACATAGATAACATGACCCAGGCAACACCAGCTTCGACACCAAAGCCCCGGCGGCCACGCCCGCAGGTGATGCGGCTGACGGATGCCGCGGCCCAGCGCATCAGCGAGCTGACGAGCCGCGCCGATTCCGAGATCGTGGGCCTGCGCGTCGGCGTGAAGAACGGCGGCTGTGCCGGCCAGTCCTACACGGTCGAATACGCCCATGACGTCCGCCCGACCGACGAGGTGGTCGAGGACAAGGGCGTTAAGATCCTGGTCGATCCCAAGGCCGTGCTGTTCCTGCTCGGCACCGAGATGGACTACAAGGCCGACAAGATGCAGGCCCAGTTCGTCTTCAACAACCCCAACCAGGTCTCCGCCTGCGGCTGCGGCGAGTCGGTCGAGCTGCGGCCCGCGAAGATCGACGGGTAAGTCGCTGTCGTCCCCGCGAACGCGGGGAGGTGGATTCACACTCGAAGTGCAACACTCGTGAGAAGGCCTCTGCGGGGGTTCGGAAGTCAAGGCATTTGCGCGGGATGTTGTTGTAGGCGGCGACGAG
>NZ_JADPIU010000029.1:0-941 GCF_023073075.1 Bradyrhizobium sp. 61
ATCGCGATGATCGGAACGGGCTATGTGGGACTGGTGTCCGGAGCCTGCTTTGCGGATTTCGGTCACGACGTCACCTGCGTCGACAAGGACGAGAAGAAGATCGCGGCGCTTCATCGCGGCGAGATTCCGATCTACGAGCCCGGCCTCGACGAGCTGGTCGCGACCAATGTGAAGGCCAAGCGGCTCGACTTCACCACCGATTTGTCGAAGCCGGTCGCGGACGCCGATGCCGTCTTCATCGCGGTCGGCACACCCTCGCGCCGCGGCGACGGTCACGCCGATCTGTCCTATGTCTACGCCGCCGCGCGCGAGATCGCGCAGTCGCTGTCGGGCTTCACCGTCGTCGTGACCAAGTCCACCGTCCCGGTCGGCACCGGCGACGAGGTCGAGCGCATCATCCGCGAGACCAACCCTGCGGCCGACGTCGTGGTCGCCTCCAACCCCGAATTCCTGCGCGAGGGCGCGGCGATCCGCGACTTCAAGTATCCCGACCGCGTCGTCGTCGGCACCTCCGACGAGCGCGGTCGCAAGGTGATGGGCGACGTCTATCGCCCGCTGTCGCTGAACCAGGCCCCGCTGATGTTCACGGCGCGCCGCACCGCCGAGATGATCAAATACGCCGCGAACGCGTTCCTCGCGACCAAGATCACCTTCATCAACGAGATCGCCGACCTCTCGGAAAAGGTCGGCGCCGACGTGCAGGAAGTCGCGCGCGGCATCGGCCTCGACAACCGCATCGGCACCAAGTTCCTGCACGCGGGTCCCGGCTTCGGCGGCTCCTGCTTCCCGAAGGACACCAAGGCGCTGATCAAGATCGCGCAGGACTATGACGTGAGCCTGCGCATCGTCGAAGCCGTGCTGGCCGTCAACGAGAACCGCAAGCGCGCGATGGCGCGCAAGGTCAGCCAGGCGCTCGGCGGTAGCTTGCGCGGCAAGACCAT
>NZ_JADPIU010000002.1:0-903 GCF_023073075.1 Bradyrhizobium sp. 61
GGCGCCAATGCGGCGCTGGATCGGCTGGCTGGCCTGGTCAAGTGGTACCGGTTCGAGAAGCTGATCGGCCATTTGCGGGATGAAGGGAGCCCCGGTCGACCAGGCTATCCGGTGCTGGTGCTGTTTCGTGCTGTGCTGTTGCAGTCGCTGTATGGTCTTTCGGAGCGCGAACTCGAGGAAGCGCTGGGCGACCGGTTGTCGTTCAAGCGCTTCGTCGGTTTGAGCCTTGAGGATGCGACGCCCGACCATACGGTCCTGAATCGCTTCCGGAACCAGCTCGTTGAACAAGGCCTGCTGGAGAAGCTGTTTGGCGAATTGGATCGTCAGCTTGAGAATGCTGGCGTGATCCTCAAGCGCGGCACGATGCTGGATGCGACCTTGATCCAGGCAGTCTCGGCTCCGCCCAAGGAGGATCGCCCCTCAAACGATCCTGATGCCCGGTTTGCCAAACGGCAGGGCAAAAGCGGCTCGACCTTCGGTTACAAGGCCCATGTGGGTGTGGACGAAGGATCCGGCTTGATCCGCGCGGTGTTGACCACACCCGCTAACGTCAACGATACGACACCTGCGGACGCTTTGATCCGGGGCGATGAAGCTGCGGTGTGGGCCGATGCGGCTTACGACACCCATGCCCGACGGGCCCGGCTGAAGGCGGAGGGCAAGAAACCCCGCATCGCTCGTCGGCCCAACAGACATCACCCGGAGCTGCCGCCCAGGCTCAAACGCTACAACCTCCTCATCGCGCGCCGCCGAGCCCAGGTCGAGACCACCTTCGCTACTCTCAAACGCCGCATGCGGCTGACCTGCATCCGCTACGTCGGTCTGATCAAGGCGACCGGACAAGTCGTGCTCGCCTCGATCGCCTTCAACATGAGGCGGTGGGCCACGATCGCCGCGTGAGCC